>CAZBOR010000235.1:0-1522 GCA_964493585.1 uncultured Oscillospiraceae bacterium | reverse complement strand
TTCCCTTTTGCATGGAACCGGAAAAACGGGACATACTGGGAGCAAAAGGGGAGCGATGGCATGAAAAAGACAGTTCTGGCCATGGTCATGGTGGCCGTGGTAATGATATTCGCCCTGGAGCTCGGTATGGAACGGCACTTTATCGCCCGACGGGAGGCGACCACCCAGACGATGGTACCTCTGGAGGAACCGGCGGCGCTGGAGGACCCGGAGACGGAGACGCCGCCGGAGGTCTACGCGCTGTTCGGCGTGGACACCACAGAGGGGGACGCGGGCCGCTCGGACTGTATTCTGCTGCTCAGCCTGGACGGCGGCGTTCTGCGGATGTGTTCGCTGGCCAGGGACACGCTGGTGACGATCCCAGGGGAAAACGTGGAGACCAAGCTGGGGCACGCCTACGCCATGGGCGGCCCTGATAAGGCCCTGGAGACCATTCGCCAGTGCTTCGGGGTGGAGGTCACGGAGTATGCCACGGTGAACTTCTCCCAGATGGCAGACATCGTCAATCTGATGGGCGGCGTGGAAATGCCTCTGACCCAGGCGGAGTGGAACTACATGGGGCTTGGCAGTCCCTACCTGGGCTGCAAGCGCTTATGCGGAGAGGAGGCCCTGCGCTACTGCCGGATTCGGGCCATTGACAATGACGATATGCGTACCAAACGGCAGCGGACGCTGATCGCATCCATGCTGACCTCCCTGCAGGAAACGCCCAAGTGCCATCTGCCGCAGCTTCTGGCGGAGGGCATCCAGATGTGCCGCACAAATCTGAGCCTGGGTGAGCTGCTGCGGCTGGGGAAAGCGGTGGTGGCCCAAAGGGAGCCGCTGACGGTGGAGAGCATGGCGCTGCCCGGAGACGCGGTCACCGCCTGGGGCGGCATCCGGGATGACGGCGTGTGGTACTATGTGTACGACCTGGACCGGGCGGCGGACGTTTTGCAGGAGTTTTTCTACGGGAGCGAGGCACAGACCGTGGGCGCGGAAGCGTAAAGAAAAACGGAAAAAACACTTGCTTTTGCGGCGAAGCTGTGGTAAAATACTCAGGCTGACTACCGGGCGGTCCGCTGCCGCGCCACATGGCGGGACCATGTATGGCATTCCTTTGCGGTAAGAACGCCCTTGAACTAGGAGGATTCAACCATGAATCTGATTGAAAAGCTGGACCAGCAGAACATGAAGGAGACTCTGCCTGAGATGAACGTGGGCGACACTGTCCGCGTACACGTCAAGATCAAGGAAGGCGCTCGTGAGCGCATCCAGGTCTTTGAAGGCACCATCATCGCCAAGAAGCACGGCGGTGTGGAGCAAACCATCACCGTCCGCCGCCTGAGCTACGGCGTCGGTGTGGAAAAGGTCTTCCCTGTCCACTCTCCCAACATTGTCAATGTGGAGACTGTCCGCCGTGGTAAGGTCCGCAGAGCGAAGCTCTACTACCTCCGCGACCGCGTGGGCAAGGCTGCCAAGGTCAAGGAGAAAATCTGATTTCCCGCAAAAATTCAGGGGAGACAACCTTAGGCTGTCTCCC
>CAZBOR010000234.1:0-1550 GCA_964493585.1 uncultured Oscillospiraceae bacterium | reverse complement strand
AAAGACAGCGTCCGGAGCCGTCCCTGACGGTTCCGGACGCATAATTCTCTACGGTTCGGAGGATAGAATGGAAACAGGCTCAGCCGCACAGGCTGACGATCACGTCCGCAAAGATCTTCGCGGAGGTCACAAGCTCCTCCACCACGGCGAATTCATCGTTGCCGTGCATATGGTTGTCCGTGCCCGGCATGGTGCAGCCGAAGGCCACGCCGTTTTTCATCTCATGGCAATAGGTGCCGCCGCCGATGGCCAGGGGCCTGGCCCCGGTGTCGCCGGTGTACTTCCCATAGGCGCCCAGCAGCGTCCGGATGAAGGGGCTGTCCGCAGGCACATGATGGGGCGGGCGCATCGGGGTGTCGGACAGCCTGAGGCCGCGCTTTTCACAGTTGGCCGCCACCACGTTTTTCATGTTGTCCTCATTGGCGCAGATGGGGCAGCGGGAGTCGAACTGGGCCGACAGGCCGGTGGTGGTGACGTGGAGAATGTTCAGACTCAGCGTCAGCTCGCCGGAGATGTCGTCGGCCATCTTCACGCCCAGGCCCTCGCCCAGATAGTCCCCGTGGGGCAGCAGCTCCGACAGGGCGGTCAGCGCTTCAAACTGCTTGCCGGGAGCCATGTGCATGGAGGCCACCAGCATCAGGGACGCGGTGATGGCGTTGTTTCCGTCCTGCGGATGGGCCGCATGAGCGCCGACGCCCAGCGCGTCGATGGCGATGGTGTGCTTATCCAGCTCCGAAATGGTGAAGGTCACGCCGGTCTTTTCCCGGACAGCGGCGCAGTAGATCTCCGCCACCGTCTTGCGTATGCCCTCGATAACGGTGCGGCACTTGTCCGGAACCACGTTGATCTTCAACCCGGCATCCATGGACTTCACCCGTGGCAGGGCCGTGGACTCCGGATATTCGGCGGTGATGGTGCCGTTGAGACCGCCCTTTTCGATGTTGATGACCGGGAAATCCGCGTCAGGCGTGAAGGTGTACGCCGCCTCCGGCTCCTTCTGGAAATAATAGGCGATGTCGCTGCTGCCGCACTCCTCGTCACAGCCCCAGATCAGGCGGACGTTGTGCTTCAGCGGGATACCCAGCTCCCTGACGCACCGGGCGGCATACAGAGCCGCGATGCCCGGTCCCTTGTCGTCGGCGGCGCCCCGGCCATAGAGCTTCCCGTCCACCACCACGGGGTCAAAGGGCGTGGTGACGGTCCAGCCATCGGCCACGGGTACGCAGTCCATATGGCTGAGAATATCCAGATGGTGGTCATTCTTCGGCAGCAGGTCCACGGTTCCCACATGGCCCTCGTAGTTGGTGGTATAAAAGCCATAGCCCGCCGCCAGCTCCAGAGCCGACTCCAGAGCCGCCGCAGGACCCTCGCCGTAGGGCTTGCCCGGCTGGGCGGGTCCCTTGTCGCTGCGGATACGGACCAGCCGTTTGACATCCTCCACCAGCTCGTCCCGGTGGCTGTCCACCCACGCGGTGATTTGTTCCTTATACATCGAAAACTCCTCCTTTGCCATAGGCGTATACGATCTCCAAAAGCACCTCCGGCATGAT
>CAZBOR010000233.1:0-1590 GCA_964493585.1 uncultured Oscillospiraceae bacterium | reverse complement strand
GCAAGGTGCCGAACCCCATCAATATGCCCAATTACTGCTACTTCCGGGACCGCTGTGAGATGCGCCAGGAATGTTGTGATGGGGATTACCCCTGCGAGATCAGCCTGTCCCCGACCCATACGGTGAGCTGCTATCGCTACTATGACGGTCAGAAGGGAGGGGAAACGAAATGAGTATGCAGAAAGGATTGGCAGACGACGTCGCCCTGCAGGGCGTACAGACGGCCCGGGAGCAGGAGGAATACACCCCTGTGGAGTACGATCCCCAGTATATTCTGATGGTCAACCATCTGAAGAAATACTTTCCCATCAAGGGCGGTATGGTTTCCCGGACGGTGGGCTATGTCAAGGCCGTGGACGGCGTCACCTTCAACCTGCGGCGCGGCACGACCATGGGTCTGGTGGGCGAGTCGGGCTGCGGCAAGACCACGACCGGCCGTACCATCCTGCGGCTTTCGGGAGAAAAGACCGGCGGCCAGGTCCTCTTCAACGGCAAGGAGGTCTACGACCTGACCACCAAGGAGCTGCGGGCGATGCGAACCAAGATGCAGATCATCTTCCAGGACCCCTTCTCCAGCCTGTCTCCCCGTCTGCCCATCGGCGAGATCGTGGGCGAGGCGGTCCGGGAGCACAAGCTGGTGCCAAAAGAGGAGTTTAATGACTACATCGACCGGGTGATGGACAACTGCGGACTTCAGCCCTTCCACAAGGACCGGTATCCCCATGAGTTCTCCGGCGGCCAGCGGCAGCGTATCTGTATCGCCCGCGCCCTGGCGCTGAATCCTGAGTTCATCGTCTGCGACGAGCCGGTGTCCGCGCTGGATGTGTCCATTCAGGCGCAGATCATCAATCTGCTGAAGGAGCTGCAGGAGAAGTACAAGCTGACCTATCTGTTCATCTCCCACGATCTGTCTGTGGTGGAGCATATTTCGGACACGGTGGGCGTTATGTATCTGGGCAATCTGGTGGAGTATGGCAGGACGGAGGATATTTTCCGCAATCCCCTGCACCCCTATACCAAGGCGCTGTTCTCCGCCATCCCGATTCCGGACCCCAAGGCCCGCATGAACCGGATCGTGCTGGAAGGCTCCATCCCCTCTCCGGCGGATCCGCCCGCAGGCTGCAAATTCCACACCCGCTGTGCCAACTGCATGGAGTGCTGCAAGCAGGAAGCGCCCGTTCAGAGGGAGATCGAGCCGGGGCACTATGTGGTCTGCCACCTCTATGACAAATGAGCCGGCGGGAAATGCGGCAATACAAGGATGACGACGGGCGCACCGTTGCGGATATGAGCGGGCTGCCCGGCTCCACCATGGGCGGGTGGCTGCCGCTCCGTCGTCCGAAACGGCCGGAGGCCCCGAAGGAGGCCCCAAAGGAGGCCGACGAGCGCCCCGAAGAAAACGAGCCAATCAACGGGCGCGTGCGCCTGTGGTATACCCTGGGCGCCATGGGCGCGTCCCTGCTCGTCGGGCTGGCCTTCCTGATCGGCCTGGGCTTGGTCATATTGCTGATGCTGATGCTCTGGACATGACAAAGCATCCCCTGATGGAATCCCGTCAGGGGATGCTTTTTGCCGGAGGAAAACTGGCGC
>CAZBOR010000232.1:0-1596 GCA_964493585.1 uncultured Oscillospiraceae bacterium | reverse complement strand
GCGGCGGCTCCAATACCACGGGCGGCAGCGCCGGCTACGGCTACGGTCAGGGCGGCATGGGCGCGGCCTGATCCGCCATCTCTATAAAAGCGCAGGAGCGAGAAGGATCCCCGCCCCTGCGCTTTCTTCTGTTTTCCAAATTGGTATCACCGCTGCTCCAGCGGCACATATTCCCGGATGGGCGCCACGGACTTATAGGCCGGGCGGATGATCTTATCGGCATTCACCAGCTCCTCCAGCCGATGGGCGCACCAGCCCACGATGCGGGCCACCGCGAAAATGGGCGTGAACAGCTCCCTGGGAATCCCCAGCATACTGTAGACAAAGCCGCTGTAAAAATCCACGTTGGCGCAAACGCCCTTATAGATGCGGCGGCTGGCGCAGATGACCTCCGGGGCCAGCTCCTCCACCATGGCGTAGAGCTGGTACTCCTGCCCCATGCCCTTCTCCTCCGCCAGACGCTCCACAAAGCTCTTGAACACCCGCGCCCGTGGGTCGGACAGCGAGTAGACCGCATGGCCCATGCCATAGATCAGCCCCTCATGGTCAAAGGCTTCGCCGGAAAGCAGCCGCTCCAGATAATCCCGCACGGCCTCCCGGTCCCGAAGATCGGATACCTGCGCCTTGAGGTCGTCCATCATCTGCGCGACCTTGATATTCGCGCCGCCATGCTTGGGACCCTTGAGAGAGCACAGGGCCGCGGCGATGGTGGAATAGGTGTCCGAGCCCGCGGACGTCACCACATGGGTGGTAAAGGCGGAGTTGTTGCCGCCGCCATGTTCCATATGCAGCGCCAGGCACAGGTCCAGCACCTGCGCCTCCAGCCGGGTAAACCGTTTATCCGGGCGCAGCATCATCAGCAGATTCTCCGCCGTGGTCAGCTCCGGGTCCGGGTTGTGGATATAAAAGCTGCCGTCCCGCAGATAGTGGTTATAGGCGTGATAGCCATACACCGCCAGCATAGGCAGCGTGCTGATGAGCGAAAGGGACTGCCGCAGCACGTTTTCCAGGGAATTGTCCAACGCCATGGGGTCATAGGCGCTGAGGGTCAGAACGCTGCGGATCAGGGTGTTCATCACGTCGCTGCTGGGCGCCTTCATGATTACATCCCGCGTGAAATTCTGGGGCAGCGTCCGTCCCTGGGCCAGTGTGTCCTGGAATCGGTGCAGCTCCGCCGCATCCGGCAGAGTCCCAAACAGCAGCAGATACGCGCACTCCTCCATCAGCGGATGGCCGCCATCGGCTGCACCACGGGCCAGATCGAATATGGAATATCCCCTGTAATAGAGCTGGCCCTCGCAGGGCTTTTCCTCCCCATCCCTCACGCACTTGCCCTGGACGCTGGAGATGCCGGTCAGGCCCGTCAAAACGCCGTTGCCATTCTTATCCCGCAGCCCCCGCTTGACCCCGTACCGGTCAAACAGCGCCGGCTCCAGGGCATTGTGTTCCCGCATGGTATCAGTCCACCGGCTCAGATCCTCCGGATGCAGCATTTGTATCACTCCCTTGTGTCCTATTTAGCATAGCAAAATTATTGATATTCGTCAACAATTGATATTGTAAAATTTTTGTGTACAGACCCGAAGGATATGGAAG
>CAZBOR010000231.1:0-1607 GCA_964493585.1 uncultured Oscillospiraceae bacterium | reverse complement strand
TAAGGCCCTATCGGAGCACCGCGCCCAGCGCGGACTCCAGCTTGTCCAGGATGGTCCGGAGCACCTGCTCGGAGTCGCTGTCGGTGAGGGTCCGGTCCTCGGCCCGCAGCTCCAGGGAGAAGGCCAGGGACTTCTTGCCCTCCGGGATGCCCTTGCCCCGGTAGACGTCGAACAGCGCCGTCTTTTTCAGCAGCTTGCCGCCGGCGCTGCGGATGCAGCTCTCCACCTCGGCCGCAGTCAGCGCCTCGTCGCAGACCACCGCGATGTCCCGCTCCACCGAGGGGAACCGGGGCAGAGGCGTGTAGACGCTCTCCGGGGCCAACAGCTCCAGCAGCGCGGTGAAGTTCAGCTCCGCGCAGTAGACCTCGCCGTCGATGCCGTAGTTGGCCGCCACCAGGGGATGGACCTGGCCGAACACGCCCACGTCCACGCCGCCCACGGTCAGTCTGGCGCAGCGGCCGGGATGGTAGGAGGGGTTGTCCCGGACCGCGGTATAGGCGGTCTCCCGGGCGTTGAGGGCCTTTAGGATCGTTTCGATTTCTCCCTTCATGGTGAAGAAGGTCTCGCTGGCCCCGTAGGTCCCCAGGGCCAGGATCATATCCTCGCGGGGCAGGTCCTCGCCCTCCACCGGGAGGTAGATGCGGTTCAGCTCATAGAGCTTGGCCGCCCGGTTGCGATAGGCGTTATTCCGGGCCAGCGTCTCCAGCATACAGGGCAGCATGGTGGTCCGCATGATGGAGGTGTCCTCGCCCAGGGGGTTGATAATGCGGATCACATTCCGCAGCGGGCTGTCCTGGGGCAGCCGGATCTGGTCAAACATATCGGGGCTGCCAAAGGAATAGGTGAGGATCTCGCTGTAGCCCATGCCCCGGCAGATGGAGCCGGCCAGGTTCCGCTTTTTCTGGGCCTCGGTGTAGCCGCCCTGGGCGGTGGCGCCCCGGAACATGGTCACGGGTATCTTGTCATAGCCGTAGATGCGGGCCACCTCCTCGGCCACATCCGCCATATAGTGGATGTCCGTGCGCCACTCCGGCACATGGAGCAGATCGCCCTCCACGGTGAAGCCCAGGCGGCTGAGACAGCCCTCCATCTCCTCCCGGCTCAGCGCGGTGCCGAGATGCCGGTTGATCTTCTCCGGGGAGAACGCCACGGTGACAGGCTCCGGAACATCGCTGAGCACGTCGATGATGCCGTCCATCACATCGCCGGCGCCCAGCTCCTCCACCAGCTCGCAGGCCCGCTGCACCGCCGGATAGGTGGTCAGAGGGTTTAAGCCCTTTTCGTTCTTGGAGGAGGCGTCGGTACGCATCCCCAGGGCATTGGCGGTCTGGCGGATGCAGGTGCCATCGAAGTTGGCGCTCTCAAAGACCACCGTGGTGGTGGTGTCCAGGATCTCGGAGTTGAGGCCGCCCATAATGCCCGCCAGACCGATGGCCCGGTCACTGTCGGCAATCACCAGCATTTTGTCGGTGAGGGTGTGCTCGTTTCCGTCCAGGGTGGTGAGCGCCTCGCCGTCCCTGGCCCGGCGGACCACGATCTTCCCGCTGGAGATATAGCGGTAGTCAAAGGCGTGCATGGGCTGGCCGTATTCCAGCATCACATAGTTG
>CAZBOR010000230.1:0-1632 GCA_964493585.1 uncultured Oscillospiraceae bacterium | reverse complement strand
TTACCGCGGAATCCCCGGTTTGTCAATAGGAATTTGTAAATCATTTATGAATTTCCCGCCGGACGCAAAAGGGCGGGCAGCCCCCGGTCATAAGGCCGTTAAAATGCACACCGTGCATTTCCCTGCGTTTAGGTTCCGTCGGGATGGGATATTTTATACACGCTTCGTTATATTGTACAGTACACAGTCCTGCGCCGCAAAGACGCCTCCCTTTACACAAGGGAGCCCTTCTCAGAAGCCTGCCCAACCCCCGCATACTAACATGGAGCGTATCGCATGATACGCTCCAGTTGCTGGTTTCCAAGCCCCGCCGGAACGGGGCCTGTCCGCCTTCTTCTCTAGGATTCCGCCAGGAGCAGGCCGTATACGACCTCCGCCATGGTTTTCATCTCCGCCAGGGTGGTGTACTCCCGGACGCTGTGGATCTCGTGCATTCCTGTGGCGACCACCAGGCAGGAGATGCCATGGGCGGACAGAAAGCTGGCGTCGCTGCCACCGCAGGCCCGCTCAAATACCGGCGTCAGGCCGCACGCCGCGCAGACGGCGGCAAACCGGCGGCAAATGGGCGCATCCTCCGAAACGGCCCAGGCGTTGTAGACCAGGGTGGATTCCACCGTGCAGCTCCCGCCCAGCTCCGTCGCCGCCTCGTAAAAGCATTCCTCCATATGCGCTTTCTGCCGAAGGGCCAGCTCGTGGCGCAGGGACCGGGTCTCCCCCTCCACGAAGCAGCGCTCCGGCACGATGTTCCCGCTGTCGCCGCCCCGGATGATCCCGATATTGGCCGTGGTGTCCCCGTCCACCCGGCCCAGGCGCATCCGGGAGACCGCCGCTGCCGCGATGGCGATGGCGTTGACCCCGTCCTCCGGCTTCAGGGCGGCATGGGCCGCCTTTCCGGTGATGTTTGCCACAATGCGGACGCCCGTGGGAGCCGCAAGCACCGCCCTGCCAATGGGTCCGTCCGTATCCAGCACATAGCATTCCCTGGCGGTCAGGCTGTCATAGTCCAGCCGCTCCGCGCCCTGGACGAAGTATTCCTCACAGGCGGTGAACACCACCTCGATGGTCCGGTGGGGCCGGCCCTCCGCCCGGAGCCGCCGCAGCGCCGCCAGCAGCTCCACAATGCCCGTCACATCGTCGCCGCCCAGGACGGTAGCGCCGTCGGTGTGGATGGTACCGTCCGCATCCACAAGGACCTTCTTCCCTTCGCAGGGGGTCACGGTGTCCATATGGGCTGCCAGCAGCAGCGGATTTCCGGTCCCCTCCAGGCGGCCATAGAGGCTGCCGCTGCCTGTTTCGGGAAACGCCCGGTCCTCCCATACGGTGAACCCCAGGTCCAGCAGCTTCCCTTTGAGGCACCGCCGAATCTCCGTCTCGTGCCTGGAGGGAACGCTGTAGGCGGTCAGCTCCAAAAACTCCTCTAAAATACGCTCCATACTGCACCTCCGGCAAAAAAGAAACCGCGAACAAAAGCTGTTCGCGGCAAACTGGAGCGGGTGACGAGGCTCGAACTCGCTACCTCCACCTTGGCAAGGTGGCGCTCTACCAGATGAGCTACACCCGCAACTGACAAAAGCTATTATACACGCATTTTGTGAAAAGTCAAGGAGAATTTCAAAAAAAGTCCTTATCGCT
>CAZBOR010000229.1:0-1633 GCA_964493585.1 uncultured Oscillospiraceae bacterium | reverse complement strand
GGAACTCCATGGCGATGGTGCAGGCATTTTTCATGGTGTTCTTCGCGCCGCCGGGGTGGACGCCCACGCCCGTCACCGTCACCCTGGCAGACGCGGCGTTGAAGTTCTCGTACTCCACCTCTCCAAGGGGGCCGCCGTCCACCGTGTAGGCGAAGTCGCAGCCGAAGCGCTCCACATCGAACAGGTCCGGCCCCGCGCCGATTTCCTCGTCGGTGGTAAAGGCCACCTTCACAGTCCCGTGGGGCCGGTCCGTGTGGAGCAGCGCCTCGGCCATGGCCATGATCTCCGCCACGCCGGCCTTGTCGTCCGCGCCCAGCAGGGTGGAGCCGTCGGTCACGATCAGGTCCTCGCCCACCACCTCGTTTAGGCACGAAAAGCCGCCCTCCGGCGACATGGACACCGTTTCGCTCAGATGGATGGTCCCGCCGTCATAGTGTTCCACGATCCTGGGCGACACATTCCGCCCGGAGGCGGACTCCGACGTGTCCACATGGGCCAGAAAGCCCAGCGTGGGCCGCCGCTCCGCAGTGTTGGCGGGGACCGTGCCGAACACCGCCCCGTCCGCCTCTGAAATATAGACGTCCGCCAGCCCAAGCTGCCGCATCTCCTGGGCAAGCCGCTCCGTCAGTACCCGCTGGCCGGGGGTGGAGGGCCGGACGCCGCTGGCTTCGCTGGACGTGGTCTCCACTTTGACGTAGCTTAAAAACCGCTCGAAAGCAGTCATCGTTACACCTCCGTATTCATATTGCCCTAATACATTACCACGTTGTCCGGAAAAACGCAAGTGTGGAAATGTCGGGAAAGGGCGCGGCACATTCTGCGCCGCGCCCAAATAGAACTTCCGCTCAGGCCTCCGCCAGCGTATGACCGGAAAAATACTGCTCCAGGCAGTACTGCATGAGCTTTTGCCGGGTGACAATGCCGATAAAGCTGTCCTTGTCGTCCACCATGGGGACAAAGTTCTGGTCCACGGCCATGGCCAGCAGCTCCCTGGCGTTGGTGCTGACGGTCACGGGCAGGTAGTCCTTACGCCGGGCCACCTCCATAATGGGCCGCCCCTCGGCATCCTTCATATTCATCATATAGTGGTTCTTGATTGCCCAGAGCAGGTCCCCCTCGGTGATGGTCCCCACATACTCTCCGGTGCGCTTCAGAATGGGGATGGAGGCGAAACGGCTTGGCTCCATGCGCTCCAGGGCCTGACGGATGGTGAAATCATCATATATATATGTACAGTTGGCTTTTGGCGTTAAAAAGAACAGAACATTCATTACTGCGACCTCCTTCCTGCCTATTATAACACACATTCAGAAAAATGGAATGACGAAAGTGTGAATAATGCACAATTTGCGGCAAAAAAATTGCGGCCCAATGGGATAAAATGCCCATTCCCTCTCCGACATCGCGGCCACATGGACAACGGGAGCGCACGGCGGGTCCGCCATGCGCTCCCGAATGCCTATTTCTTCTTTTTTCGGACGCCGGCGATCACAGCCACGATCACCAGCACGGCCACCAGAAGGATTGTGACCACAGCGGCTCCGGTGACGCTGTTGGTCTCCCCGGCTTCCTGGACAGGGGCCTCCTCCTCGGCAGATGATGTCTCGTTTTCTGCGGCGGACGCCGGTTCCCC
>CAZBOR010000228.1:0-1653 GCA_964493585.1 uncultured Oscillospiraceae bacterium | reverse complement strand
TGTCGAGCACCTCATAGGGCCTGGGCGCGTTGATGCCGGAGCGCAGTGCCGTGACCACGCAAAACCCCACGGCGGGCGTCAGGACGGACCGAAGCAGCGGTCCACCGCGCAGCCAAAGCGCTGCCAGCAGCAGCGGGTAGCACACATACACCACCAGCGGCAGCAGCTTGGAACCCCGGACCACCAGCCCCGTGAGCCATGACCGGCTCAGCACCAGACGGTGGATCGCGGCGTAGCGGTTTCGGCTTGGGTGCATGGCTCAGTCCTCTCTGGATGGGAGCCGCACGGTGGCGGGGATCTCCTGCCCAATGTTGCCGTCAAAGTCCTCGCACCAGCAGATCAGGTCCACATAGTGTCCGCCGTCCTCGCCGATGTACTTGTCATAGACATAGCCGCGGGTGATAAAGGCGTCGTCGCCGTAGCCGTGGATATTGCAGAAGCGGTCCTTCATATAGGGGACCTTCAGCAGCTCCGTGGGCCGGTAGAAGTCCGCCGGGAAGTGGTTGAACTGCGCTTCCTTGGGCGCATCGTTGACAAACCGCCAGCCCAGCCGGGTCACAAAGCCCCGGTCGCCGCACCAGTTGGTGAGGATGCGGGAGCCCAGGCACTTGGCGTGGAAATTGTAGAGGTAGGCCACGCTGCCAAGCCCCAGGTGCCCGGACTCGTTCCGGTACAGCCCGGTCTCCGGGTCGAAGCGGTAAAAGTGCGGATCGCCGCCGGTGCCGGTCAGAATCTCCTTGAGGCCGTTGTTGTCCTTCATGATCTGCCAGGCGGCCATGGTCCGGACGATCTCAAAGTCCACCTGCGGCGGCGAACACACCGGCGCAGGCTCGTCCCCGATGCTGACGTCCTCCCAGTAGAGCGGCTTACTGCCGCGGACCGTTTCGCCCTTCCAGATCTCCGTCATTTTGTCATAGTCCGCCCTGGTGCAGACATGGGCGGTATGGCGCTGGGTGCCGCCTACGCCGCCGGGCATGGGAGGCGGAGCCTTGGGCCCGTCCTCGCCGCCGTCGGGCTTTTTGGGCTGACGAGGGGGCGCGCCGGGGACCTCCGAGGCCAATATCTCGTTGATCTCCGGGTCCAGAGAGCGCATCAGCGTCTCCGGCCAGCGCCGGATGCACCGGGCCACCAATACGCCGTCCTGGTTGGTCACTTCGCTGGTGCAGATGAAGATCATGTGGCGCTTGACGCTGCCCTCCTTGGGCGTCACGTCCACCACCTCCCAGCCGGATTCCCTGGCGCTGAGCGTGTCCCCGGGGAACACCGGCGCGAAATACTCGTCGGTGTGGTCGTAGCCGTCCCCCACAAAGCTGGTGCCGTCCGGCCGGATCAGATACCCAAGCTCCGGCGGGACGTTGCTGCGGGTCTCCAGGCTCACATATCCGGGCATGGCGGGCAGATTGCCCCAGACCGAGGCTTTGGCGTACTCCGGGTCATTCCACAGAGGATTCCAGCGGTCCCAGCAACGGGCGTAAAGCTGCATGACCCACTGGTCCGTGCTGGGCGGCTTGAGCCCATTTCCGCCAAACATGGCCCCGGTTTCGCCCCGGCAGAACCGGTCGATGGCGGCCTGCTCCTCCGGCGTATAGACGCCGGGATAAAAGCGTTCCATTTTTTCTTCAGGAAAGCGCATGGAATTCAGTCCTTTCTTGT
>CAZBOR010000227.1:0-1665 GCA_964493585.1 uncultured Oscillospiraceae bacterium | reverse complement strand
CGACGAGACGGCCTCGGACTCACAGCCGCAAAGACCCATCGCCAGCACCATCGCCAGCAGCAAGCAAAACTTCTTCATCCTGATTTCTCCCTTCAAAAAATACTTCTAACCATTAAGACGCAGGATTCCCGGAACGCTTGCGCCGCGTGACAAATATTTTTTGATGAAAAAAGCGGAGGAGCAGCGCCTGTCTGCTCCTCCGCTTCTGGAATATTATTCCACAACCAGCCTGCCGCCGGAGGCCAGAGCGTACTCCCCATGAAGGGCGCAGCCCTCGCCGGCCTTGGCGGAGATGGTGACGCCTGCTGCCGCGTCGATCTGGCTCTCCTTCACATCGCCCACCAGGCACACGATGGAATCCCCTGTGGCGGTCCACCGGGAACCCTCCAGCGAAATGTAGGCGTCGGTGATAACGCCCTTCAGATCGGCGCTGAGAACGGAGACATTCATGGTGCGGTCCGTATCGTCGTTGACGATGTCGCCCTCATAGCTGCCGTTGGCGATGACCGCGTTGACGCCGTAGCACTTGAGCTTCATATCATCAGGCACCTTGGTGGCCGCGTCGTCGTCGTTCACGATGGCGTGGATCAGATACTTGCCGGTCTTGACCTTCACGCCGTCCAGCTTCAGATACACGTTCTCCGACTTCACGAAGAACACCGCCTCGCCCACGGTCCAGTCGCCGCCGGTGATGTGGCATTCCGTTGTCTCGGTGTAGTGGCCGCGGACGCCGTGGAGCATCCCGCCGTATCGGTTCGATTTTACGGTGCAGTCGTTCAGCTTCACCCAGGCGTCGCCGGCGATGATGGCCACATGGGTGTCCACGCTGATACGGCAGCCATTTAAGACGTTATGGCAGCCGTTGTCGGCATAGGTGCCGTAGCCCACGGTCTCGCAGACCACGTCGCAGTTGTTGGCCTCCAGATACAGGTCTCCGTGGCTACCGTCCGTGGACAGGGCCGCCCAGGAGTGGGCCAGAATCTTGGAGTCGTAGAAATAGGCGCGGGAGTTGCCCATGCTGAGGTGGGTGCGGCAGTTGCCGCCCAGCTTCAGTCCCGGAGGCGGCTCCATCATGCCGGAGGCCACGCGAGGCACATAGGAGGCGGGAATCTCGCCGCCCTTGGCGTCCAGCACGCAGTTGCGGACAATGAGGGTACCCTCGCCCGTGACCACGGTGCAGGGCCGGATCACGCCGTGGGTCGTGACGGAGACATTCTCCATCTCGCACTTGGCGGTGTCGTTGACCATGATGGCGGAGCCGTTTCCGGCAAAGTCGTCGATGCCGTAGCCCACCATATCGAACGCGGAATCCTTGATGGAATACACGCTGTCGCCGCCGATGTACAGACCGTTGAGGCAGACCTCCTCCGTCTTGTAGGAGGCGTTCTTCATCTCGCTGTCCGTGATTTCTCCGGTGATCTCCGCATAGGGCGTCTCGGCTGCATAGAGCTTGCCGTTCAGCACGTCCAGAGAATCCATCCGCGGGAAGGGAGGCGACTTGGGAGGACCGCCGCCGGGCATACCGGGACCGGGCTTGCCCGGCTCCACATCCGCGCCGGGGACCGAGCCGGGATGCTCCGAGGGGCGGCAGGTGGGCGGGCAGGGCTTGAGCTCCGCCGCCGCGCTCTGACCAAAGCCGTCCGGCATTCCATCGGGCGCACCGCC
>CAZBOR010000226.1:0-1712 GCA_964493585.1 uncultured Oscillospiraceae bacterium | reverse complement strand
GGGATGCCCGTACCAGCCGCACTTGCAGGGATTCATGGCGCACACCAGCATGAACTCGCTGGGGTAGGACTCCGAGCCGCTGACCCTGGAAATCGTCACCTTCCCGTCCTCCAGGGGCTGCCGCATGATTTCCAGCGCCTCCTTGGAGAACTCCGGCAGCTCGTCCAGAAACAGCACCCCATAGTGGGCCAGAGAGATCTCCCCCGGTCTGGGCGTGGAGCCGCCGCCTGCCAGCCCTGCCGCCGACACCGTGTGGTGGGGCGAACGGAAGGGCCGCTCCGTCACCAGGGGCCGCTCCTTGGTCAGAAGGCCCTGGATGGAGTAGATCTGGCTCACCTCCAGCGCCTCGGCGCGGGTCATGTCCGGCAGGATGGAGGGCAGACGCTTGGCCAGCATACTCTTGCCCGCACCGGGCGGTCCCACCATCAAAATGTTGTGGGACCCGGCGGCGGCGATCTCCAGGGCGCGCTTTACATTCTCCTGGCCCTTGACGTCCTGAAAGTCCGGCTTGACGGAGTGCTCCTCCTCCGGGACCCAGACAGGCACTTTCCGGAGGGGCTTGAAGCCCGTCAGATGGTCCCGGAGATCCGCCACCGTCTTGGGCGCGTAGACGGTCAGGCCGTCCGCCAGCGTGGCCTCCGGGCCGTTGGCCTCCGGCACCACCAGCGTGTCAAAGCCCGCCTGCTTCGCCGCCAGCGCCATGGGCAGGATTCCCGTCAGGGGCCGCAGCTCTCCGCTCATGCTGACCTCTCCCAGGAAGGCCCACCGGTCCCCAGGCAGCCGAATCTGTCCCGTGGCCGACAGGATCCCCAGCAGAATGGGCAGATCGTAGACCGTGCCGCTTTTCCGGGTGCCGGCCGGCGCCAGGTTGACCGTGATGCGCCCCGTGGGGAACTGCATCCCGCTGCTGAGGATGGCCGCCCGGACCCGCTCCCTGGACTCCTTCACCGCCGCGTCCGGCAGTCCCACAATGTCAAAGCTGGGCAGACCCTGGGTGATACAGCACTCCACCGTCACCCCATAGCCCTGGATGCCGCCCAGACCCATGGAATACACCGCAAATACCATGTGTGTTTCCCTCCCTGTTCCATATCTGTAAAGTTCAGCAGCCCCTTGCAAGCGGCCCGAAAATGTGCTATAGTCCGAGATGTACAGGGCATCTCATGGGACCGAGGAATTTTTTTGCAAATCGCTTTTATTTTACCGCATATATTGTGAAAATTCAAACAATTATTTTATGCAACATCACATGAGTTTTCCGCCGGCGGACAGTCGTCCTTGTAAGAAAGTGCAAACTTTTCGGAATTTCATTTCAGAGATTGCCTTTTTCGTGGGGCCTGTGGTACAATATAGTTGCTGCGACGGGCCGCTATCGTGACACATATCGGCCCAGTGTTTGAGTTTTTCATGTATGTACACCCAGACAATTTAAGGAGGAATGTTTTTATGGCTAGAAAGCTGAAAACCATGGACGGCAACAACGCCGCGGCCCATGTGGCCTATGCGTTTACAGACGTTGCCGCCATCTACCCCATCACGCCGTCGTCCGTGATGGCGGAGCACATCGACGAATGGTCCGCCAAGGGCCGGAAAAACCTGTTCGGTCAGACCGTCCGGGTGGCGGAGATGCAGGCCGAGGGCGGCGCCGCCGGCGCGGTCCACGGCAGCCTCATGGCCGGCGCCCTGACCACCACCTTCACCGCGTCCCAGGG
>CAZBOR010000225.1:0-1839 GCA_964493585.1 uncultured Oscillospiraceae bacterium | reverse complement strand
TTCTACAGACCATGGCATGACTGTACGCAATTCGCGTCTGTTCCGTCGTTTGTCTCCTTTTCCAGTTCCAGGAGCGTCAGACCCCATGCCTCCTTACGGTTTCCCGTGGCGCTGTAGCCGATGCGCCCGTAAAAGGGCAGCAGCTCCTCCGTGGAGTACACCACGGAACGGCGCATTCCCTGCATGGCCGCCTTGAAATCCAGCACCTTCACCAAGCCGTCGCCAATACCCTGGCGGCGGTATTGCTTCAGGACGCAGATCCGGTCCAGCCTGGCCGTTCCGATGCCGCCATAGGTCATGCGGCCCGCCGCCACGGGCGTCCCGTTCATCACCAGCACCAGATGAAACGCATAGGGGTCCGCCGCGTCCCAGGCCAGGCTGTCCTCCATGCCAAGCTCCTCTACCAGCACCTGCCGCCGCAGGCTTCGGGCCGCCGACGCGTCGCCGCCCGGCCCAGTCCATATGGAAGTAATCACCGCATTTGCCTCCTGTCAAAGATACTTTTCCAGCACCAGGGCCGTGCGGCCCTTTTTCGTCTGGCCCTTCACCTGCGCCACCCGGAGCTTGCCAAGGCCACGGACGGAGATGACGTCTCCCTCGGACACCGGCGCGTCGGGCTTGAGCACCGGAGCGTGGTTCACCTCCGCCTTGGCCGCGTGGATCAGAGCCGACGCCCTGCTCCGGCCCTGCTGAAAGCCGGAGGCGATCACGCTGTCCAGCCGGAGGGACGCCACCGTATCGCAGATCACCTTGACCTTCTGCTCCGGCGCCTCCAATTCCCGGAGGGAGATCCGACCGGCGTGGACCCTGGCCCGTCCCACCTGGGTAAGCTGCGCGGCCAGATAGTCCGCCATCTCCCGGAGCACCAGCACATCACAATGGCCCTCCGCCATGAGCAGGTCCCCCAGAATCTCCCGCTTGATGCCCTGGCCCATGAGACTGCCCAGAAAATCCCGGTGGGACAAGCTATCATAGTCCGAATAGGACACCCGGAGGGCCGCAACCGGGCCATCCTCCCCGTACAGGTATTCCTCCGGTTCAAAGTAGTCGGGAATATACGCCGCCACACAGCGCTCCGCCCCAGGCAGTCCGCCGAAGAACACCGGCTCCAGCCCCTCCGGGGCCAGCAGTCGCCGGGCCAGAAGCTGCTCCCGCCCGGATAAAAAGCAGGTGGCCGTGGGTATATTTCTGCGCGCTCCGGCGGAAAAGCGGTCCCAAATTCGTGCCAGAAGCACCTGGTCCTCCTGTGTCTCCGCCAGAGCCGCGATTCGTTTCTGTTTCTCCATGGGACACCTCCCCTAGCATTTTACCACACCCGGCAAAATATATCAATGGCCGGGAGAACATTGTCTCCCAGCCTGATCGTTCAAAGCTGCATCTCCGGCCGCAGCCGTCGGAACTCGTCCAAAATACCCGTTTTGCCGTCCCTGAGCTGATAATAGTTCTGGCACATATCGTAGCCTGGGATGACATTTCCTTCCACCAGCACCGGGCCCTTCTCGGAAATCGCCACGTCCCAGCCGATATAGCCCACCTGAGGCACCACCAGGGCGGCTCGCTTCACCAGCTCCACCGCCTCGTCATAACAAGGGATCATAAAGCTCACGAAGGTTTCCTTCGTGAGCGGGTGCTTATCGTAGTAAGCACCCGTGGCGTCGCAGAAAGCGGGCTTTGCGATTTTGCCGTCCTCCCACACCGGGGCGTACATACCGCCGCTGGAAATGTTATCCACCACGCTCCGGCCGTTGCCGACCCGGATAAGGCTGTACATAAGGTGGGCCTCACCATTGGCCAGCAGCGTCACCATACGGATGGTGTTGATGCAGGACGGGTTCAGCT
>CAZBOR010000224.1:0-1849 GCA_964493585.1 uncultured Oscillospiraceae bacterium | reverse complement strand
CGGTTAAATCTGAAAAATCCGGGTATTATGAAAATCAGGAGGCGGTCGTATGGAAATTCGTACCGATTTGGCGGTAGAGGCCCAGGCCATTCAGGCGTCGGAGGGGACGTTGCCCTCTGGAGTGAAGCTCCGGGTGGAAAACCGTCACGGGCTGGAGGCCACGGTGGTGGAGATACGGACGCGGGGCGCGGCGGAGGCGGTGGGAAAGCCCAGGGGTACCTATGTCACTGTGGAGCTGGGGCGGGTGCTCCGCCGGGAGAAGGAGAGCTTCGAGGGGGCGGTGGAGACCATCGCGGAGTACCTGCGGGAGCTGCTGGGACTGCCGGAGAGCCTGCCGGTGCTGGTGGCGGGCCTGGGGAACCGGGAGGTGACGCCGGATGCGGTGGGACCGCTGACGGCGGACCACATACTTGTGACCCGGCATATGCTCCGGCGGATGCCCAGGGAATTCGGCCATTTCCGGCCCGTGGGCGCCGTTGTGCCGGGGGTCCTTGGGACGACGGGCCTGGAGAGCGTGGAGACCGTTCGGGCCTTGACGGAGAAAACGGAGGCTGCGGCGGTGATCGCTGTGGACGCCATTGCTGCCAGGGACACCGGGCGGCTTTGCAGCACGGTCCAGCTATCCAACACCGGCATCACGCCGGGGTCCGGCATCGGCAACAGCCGGTGCGCGGTGGACGAGAGCGGCCTGGGAGTGCCGGTGATCGCCCTGGGCGTCCCCACAGTGACGGATGCGGCCACGATGGCAGCGGACCTGTTTCAGCGGGCGGGTCAGGCGGCGGACGAGGCCCGGCTCCGGCAGGTCTCTGCGGGGATGATCGTCACCTCCAGCGACATCGACCGCCGGGTGCGGGAAATATCCAGGGTCCTGGCCTACGGCATCAATTATGCGCTTCAGCCCCATCTGAGCTTGGACGACCTGACGGATCTGACCTTTTGATCGGGCCTTCCTTATAAGGTTTCCTTTGATGCAGGACTGGTATGATACCGGAAATTGCACATTCTCCACAAAATAATGGGTTGAAATATGGTTATGTCAACAAGATATTCATTTTTTATGGAGCAAAACACGGGCGGCGTCGTCGGTGGAAAACTATGTGGATAATGTGGAAAACCCTTGACGCGCCGCGAGTTTTCCACCGCAGCCAAGGACGCCGGAAAAACCCGGACAGGCTGCATAGGAAAATGAATAATCTGTCTGATTTGACGGCGGCGCAAACACGCTGGGGACAAAACGCAACCAAGGAAAGCCCGCCGGTTGTCAAAGAAGTCGGAATCGGAACAAAAAAATAGAAATATCACTTGACGGAGAAGGGGATAATCAGTAAAATAAACTGGTGTTGAATGATCCGGTAATGGAGGCGGAATGAATGGCTGTGAAGTACATTTTCGTGACGGGCGGCGTGGTTTCCGGATTGGGAAAGGGCATCACCGCCGCAAGTCTTGGTCGTCTGCTCAAGCAAAGGGGCTTGAAGGTGACGATTCAGAAGTTTGACCCGTATCTCAATGTGGACCCTGGGACCATGAGCCCCTTCCAGCACGGCGAGGTGTTTGTCACCGACGATGGCGCGGAAACCGATCTGGACCTGGGTCACTACGAACGGTTCACCGATGAAAACCTCACGGTGAACTCCTCGGTGACGTCCGGCAAGATCTACTGGTCCGTGCTGAACCGGGAGCGCAACGGCGACTACCTGGGCGGCACCATCCAGGTGATCCCCCACATCACCAACGAGATCAAGGAGCGTATCTACCGATTGGGCCGGTCCACGTCCACGGACGTGGTCATCACGGAGATCGGCGGCACCGTGGGCGATATCGAGTCCCAGCCCTTCCTGGAGGCCATCCG
>CAZBOR010000223.1:0-1854 GCA_964493585.1 uncultured Oscillospiraceae bacterium | reverse complement strand
CAGCGTCTGCCACAGGTCTACGTTGAGGGCCTTGTCGCGCTTGGTTCGCATCCATCCGTTGGCCTGCCAGCGCCTGGCCCAGCCCTTTTCCACGGCGTTCACCACATACTGGCTGTCCGTGTACAGGTCCACGGTGCAGGGCCGCTTCAGCGCCTTCAGCGCGGCGATCACCCCCATCAGCTCCATGCGGTTGTTGGTGGTCATAGCCTCGCCGCCGGACAGCTCCAGACGGTGCTCCCCGTACATAAGAATGGCCCCATAGCCGCCGGGTCCCGGATTCCCGGAGCAGGCCCCGTCCGTGTATATCGTCACGTCCATGGCCTATGCTCCGCTGGTCTGGGCTTCTTCCGTTTCTCCGGCGTCCACCTTCTCGATGGCGATGACCTTGCTGCCTTCCTCCACGCGCATGACGATCACGCCCTGGGCGGCCCGCCTGTAGACGTTGATGTCTCCGGCGCGCATCCGGATGATGGTGCCGTCGTTGGAAATAATCATCACATCCTCGGATTCCGTGACCATGCGGACCCCGGCAATCAGCCCGGTCTTTTTCGTGACGGTGTAGTTTTTCAGTCCCTTGCCGCCGCGCTTCTGGGGCTGGCACCGCTGGCCGTCCTCGCCGGAACGCATATATTCCGCCACCGCCGTCCGCTTGCCGTAGCCGTTCTCCGTGACGGTCAGCAGGCAGGCGTCGTCTCTGGCCACCTCTGCGCCCACCACATAGTCGCCCTGCTCCAGCTTGATGCCACGAACGCCCGCCGCGTCACGGCCCATGGGCCGCACATCGGACTCGTTGAAGCAGATTGCCATGCCCTGGTGGGTGCCAATGATGATATTGTCCTCGCCGGTGGTGATGGAAACGGAGATCAGCTCGTCGTTCTCCTCCAGACTCAGCGCCCGGATGCCCGCCTTTCTGGCCGTGTTGATCTCCGTGAGCCGCAGGCGTTTGACCGTGCCGTTGCGGGTGACCATCATCAGGTACCGGTCCTCCCGGAACTCCCGCAGCAGCAGCATTGCCGTCACCTGTTCCCCATTTTCCAGAGGCAGAATGTTGACGATATTGGTGCCGCGAGCTGTCCGGCCGGCCTCCGGGATCATGTAGCCCTTCTTCCGGTGGACCCTGCCCCGGTTGGTGAAGAACAGCACATAGTCATGGGTGGAGGCGATAAACAGGCTCTTGACGTAGTCCTCATCCTTTAGGCTCTGGGCGTTGACGCCACGGCCCCCGCGATGCTGGACCTTATAGGTGTCCACGGGCATCCGCTTGATATAGCCCGCCTCACTCATGGTGTAGCAGCAGTCCTCCTCCTCGATGAGATCCTCGACGTCGATTTCGTCGTCCACAGGCTGGATCTCCGTGAGCCGGTCGTCGCCATACTTGTCGGCAATCGCCATCAGCTCCTGCTTGAGCTGCTGGAGCAGCTTGCCCTCGTCTCCCAGCAGCTCCAGATAGAAGGAGATTTTGCCCTTGATCTCCTCGTATTCGGTCTCCAATTTCTCCCGGTTCAGACCTTGCAGGGCGATCAGCCGCATATCACAGATGGCCTGGGCCTGGACATCAGACAGGGAAAACCGTTCCATCAGATTCTGCTTTGCGTTGTCATAGGAGGCGCGAATGATCTTAATGACCTCGTCGATGTTGTCCTGGGCGATCAGCAGACCCTCCAGCAGGTGCGCCCGTTCTCTGGCCTTTTTCAGATCATACTGCGTCCGCCGGGTGATGATGTTCTCCTGGTAACGGATATATTCGTCCAGAATTTCCCGGAGTGAGAGGATTTTTGGCTGCTTCTGATCGTGGACCAGAGCCAGCATCACCACCGCGAAGGTGGATTCCATGGCCGTGGCGGAGAAGAGCTG
>CAZBOR010000222.1:0-1907 GCA_964493585.1 uncultured Oscillospiraceae bacterium | reverse complement strand
CTTTCCGTGTGCCGCGGGTACGCCGTTTCTGAGCTGGCTGTATGGGTGCCGGGTATGTCTTCGTATTCGACGGCGGGTGTGCGGTCTTGTCCCGGACCGAAGATTTTTATGCAGGGAGGTTTGGGCGTATGTATCAGGCCCTTTATCGTAAATACCGGCCCCAGACCTTTGACGAAGTGGCGGGGCAGGGCGCGGTGACACAGACGCTGAAAAATCAGGTCATCACGGGAAAGCTCAGCCACGCCTATCTGTTCACAGGGACCCGCGGCACCGGCAAGACCACCTGCGCCAAGATTCTGGCCAAGGCGGTGAACTGCCTGGATCCCGTGGATGGAAATCCCTGCGGCGTATGCGCCGCGTGCCGGGGAATCGACAGCGGCGCGGTGCTGGATGTGCAGGAGATCGACGCGGCCTCCAACAACGGCGTGGACAACGTCCGGGCCATCCGGGATGATGCGGTGTATCCGCCGGTGGAGGTCAAAAAACGGGTGTATATCATTGACGAGGTCCATATGCTGTCCATGTCGGCCTTCAACGCCCTGCTGAAAACCATCGAGGAGCCGCCGGACCATCTGATGTTCATTCTGGCCACCACGGAGCTGAACAAGGTCCCGGCCACCATTTTGTCCCGGTGCCAGCGGTTCGCCTTCCGGCGGCCCACGGCGGAGGACATCACAGGGCGCATCAACTATGTGGCCTATCAGGAGGGCATCGACCTGGACGCGGATGCGGCGGCTCTGCTGGGCCGTCTGGCGGACGGCGCCTTCCGGGACGGGCTGAGCCTGCTGGACCAGTGCGCCAGCGCCACCGTGGGCAGACTCACGGTGGAGGGGGTCTATGCCACGTTGGGCCTGGCGGGACAGCGGCAGACCCTGGACCTGATGAACGCCATCGCGGACCAGGATACCGCCCGGGCGCTGCGGCTGTTTTCCGAGCTGTACAGCGCCGGGAAGGACGCGGCGGCCCTGCTGGGGGAGCTTTCCACACTGTGCCGGGACCTGCTGGTGGTCAAGACGGCCCCGAAAAGCGGCATCGGCATGATCTCCAGCATTTGTACGGGACAGGAGGTCATGGCCCTGGCTCCTCGATTCACATCGGCGGAGCTGTTGAGGATGGTGGACGTGCTTCAGGAGACCACAGGCGGCTTCAAAACCAGCGTGAACCAGCGGGTGGACGGCGAGCTGTGCCTGATCCATCTGTGCCAGCCCGCGCTGAGCCTGGACGCGCCGAGCCTGTCCGCCCGCATCAGCCGGGTGGAGGAGGAGCTTTCGGACAAGCTCAACGTGCTGGAGCAGCGGCTGAAGGCCGGAACCCTGGCTATGGCAGAGCCGGAGCTGGAGCCGGAGCCGGAGGAGACGCCTCCGCCCCCGGACGACGCGGACGCGCCGCCGCTGCCGGAGGAGGAGCAGCCGCAGGAGCCGGACCCCTCCCAGGAGACGTGGAACACCGTCCGGGACCGGGTGACGCCGGAGGTGGACCCCATTCTGCGGCCCTTTTTGAGCCAGCTCAACGGGGCGGTCCGGGGAGATCAGCTTGTGCTGACCCCGCTGAACGATTATATACGGAAAATGGTCAATCAGTCGGCGCTGCTGGAGCAGATCCGGAAAAAGGCCTCGGTGGTGCTGGGGCAGCCCATGCGCGTGCTTCTGGCGGAGCCGGGGACAGGCGGCGGAGCAGACCGGCTCCAGCAGCTTGCGGATCGGTTCGGCGCGCTGGACAATGTGACCATCAGGAGATAAATTTATTTGCGGCTTCGGCCGGGAAAGCGAGGACATTATGGCAAAGGGATACCGCAGCGCCAGCCCCATGGGCGGCAATATGAACAACATGATGAAGCAGGCCCAGCGGATGCAGCAGCAGATGCTGCAGATGCAGCAGGAGCTGGAGGAGAAGGAGTACGAGGCCAC
>CAZBOR010000221.1:0-1924 GCA_964493585.1 uncultured Oscillospiraceae bacterium | reverse complement strand
AAGAGGAGAAAAAGGAAGGGTATCAAACAAACTGTGGAGGTTTTGTTTGATGGTTACATCATACAAAGGACTTATGGACTTTTTTTAACGAAATTGTGGACAAATTGTAAATTCGCTCTGCGTCCTGTTATTTTTCCGGCTCCAGGGGCTGGGTCTGCGGGGGCTCCGGGGACTCCGGGGGCTGGGTCGCCTCCGGCTGGGCTGGAGGCTCCGGCGTCTTTGGGGATGCCGAGGCGCCTTCCGACTGCTCCGACGAACGGTGCGAGGAACGCCAAATGTCCTGGGCAAGCGCCGCCGCCTGGGCGATCTGGCCCGGACTCAGCGTCCGCCGGGACATCAGATTGTCCATATAGTGCTGGGTCAGGACCAGCGCCACATCCTTGGGTACCTGCTTGATGATGCTGTTGTAAAAAACCGATACTGCTTCCGCTATGGCGCCGATATTCTGCACCAAATGCTCTGCCTTGGAATCCATAGCCGCCTCCGCTCTCAGCGGGCTGTCCCGCTGCGTTTTTCTATATTATACTCCAAATTGTCCGGAACTGCAAGCCCCTGGCGCGATCTGGCCGCTGACCGCAAAATGCGCCCTGGCGGGTCTATTTTCACCCTTTTGCAAGTTCGGGATGACTTTATCCTGAAGGCGGGGTACAATAGTTACGCAACAAACTGGAAAGGAATGAAGATAGATGAAACGACTGAAGCAAGCACGGCGTCTGAGCCTCCTGTTGGTGCTGGCGCTGCTGATGACCGTCTCCGCAGGCGCCATGGACGGAACGCCGCCCGGCGGCTTTGGCGGAGGCGGCGATGTGCCTGCGCCCCCACCCGGCGGCGGCTCCATGAGCTTCTATACCGGCGACGCCGTGACGGAGCTTGCATCCGGCGATTATACAGACCAGGTATTCCCCGCCTCCACCGGCGAAACAGAGGTGGCCCTGCGGGTGGGACCAGGCGTCACCGCCACACTGACGGACTGCACCGTCACCAAGACCGCCGGGGACCTCAGCGGGGACGACTCCAGCTTCTACGGGGTCAACTCCGGCGTACTGGCCTACGCGGAGGACGCGGCCACACCCGCCGCACTGACGATGGAGGGCGGCACGGTGGAGACTTCTTCCACCGGCGCCAACGGGATCTTTGCCTACGGCTCCGCTGAAATCACGCTCAAGGACGTGACCGTGACCACCACGGGCTCCGGCGGCGCCGGCGGCATTATGGTGGCCGGCGGCGGCACCCTCTACGCGGAGGACTGCACCGTGACCACGGAGGGCGGCTCCTCTGCGGCCATCCGCTCGGACCGGGGCAGCGGCGTGATGGTGGTGGACGGCGGCACCTATATTGCAAACGGCTCCAAGGGGACCGGCTCTCCCGCCATTTACTGCGTGGCCGACATCACCGTGTCCAACGCCACCATGCAGGCGGGCAACGCCCAGGCTCTGTGCTTTGAGGGCCGGAACCCCGCCCACATCTACAACTCCTATCTGGAGGGCAACTACACCGCCTCTGACGATGACGAGAACTGTAATGTCATGATCTACCAGTCCATGTCCGGCGACAGCGAGGAAGGCACCACCTACTGCACCATGGTGGGCGGCGTGCTGAAGGCCAACAACGTCAGCGCGGGCGGCAACGCGAAGATGTTTTACACCACCAATACCTACTGCTACATCAGCCTCTGCGATGTGGAGATGGTATACCCTGAGGGGATGGACACCTTCCTGCTGTGCGCCTGCAACACCAATGAGCGCGGCTGGGGGACCGCCGGAGCCAACGGCTCCGAGTGCGTGCTCTACACCGTGGACCAGGACATGGACGGCAATATCATCTATGACACCTGGAGCTATCTGGGCGTGTACATGACCCAGGATTCCGAGCTGGACGGCGCGATCCTCTGCCGGGAGGACAACGGCGACCGGGGCTGCGACGT
>CAZBOR010000220.1:0-1931 GCA_964493585.1 uncultured Oscillospiraceae bacterium | reverse complement strand
CACAACCATCCCACGGAGATCGAGCCCTTTGGCGGCGCGGCCACCTGTATCGGCGGCGCGATCCGGGACCCGCTTTCCGGCCGAAGCTACGTCTATCAGGCCATGCGTGTCACCGGCGCGGGCGACCCCACGGTTCCTCTCTCGGAGACCATGCCGGGAAAGCTGCCCCAGCGAAAGCTGACCACCACGGCGGCGGCGGGGTATTCCTCCTACGGCAACCAAATCGGCCTTGCCACCGGATTGGTCCATGAGTTCTATCATCCCGGCTACATCGCCAAGCGCCTGGAGATCGGCGCGGTGGTGGGGGCCGCGCCCGCCGCCAACGTGGTCCGGCTGACGCCCGAACCCGGCGACCTGGTGGTGCTGCTGGGCGGACGCACCGGCCGGGACGGCTGCGGCGGCGCCACCGGCTCCTCCAAGAGCCACACCTCCGCCTCCCTGGAGACCTGCTCCGCCGAGGTCCAGAAGGGCAACGCCCCGGAGGAGCGGAAGCTCCAGCGGCTGTTCCGGGACCCGGCTGTGACAGGCATGATTAAGCGCTGCAACGATTTTGGCGCGGGCGGCGTGTCCGTGGCCATTGGAGAGCTGGCCGACGGGCTGGACATCGACCTGAACGCGGTCCCCAAGAAGTACGACGGGCTGGACGGCACGGAGCTGGCCATCTCCGAATCCCAGGAACGCATGGCCGTGGTCATCGCGCCGGAAAACGCGGACGCCTTCCTGGCCGCCGCCGCAGCGGAAAACCTGGAGGCCACCATTGTCGCCACCGTCACCGAGACTCCCCGGATGGTGCTCCGCTGGAACGGCAGGACCATCGTGGACCTGAGCCGGGCCTTCCTCGGCTCCAACGGCGCCGACAAGCACACCGCCGTCACGGTGATGCCCCTGCCGGTTCCCACGGCGGAGCTGCCGGAGGGTACGCCCTCGGAGAAGCTCATGGCTCTGGCCCGGAGCCTCCGGTGCTGCTCCCAGCGGGGGCTGGTGGAGCGCTTTGACGGGTCCATCGGCGCAGGGTCCGTGCTGATGCCCTTCGGCGGAAAAAATCAGACCACGCCCGCCCAGGTCATGGCGGCGCTGCTGCCCACACTGGGGCAGGAGACCTCCACCTGCTCGGTCATGAGCTACGGCTTTGATCCGGATCTTTCCGCTCAGAACCCCTTTGTGGGCGCGGCCACGGCGGTGATCGAGTCCGTTTCCAAGCTGGTGGCCGCCGGCTGCGACCCGGACAGCGCCTATCTGACCTTCCAGGAGTATTTTGAAAAGCTCCGCACGGACCCGGAACGCTGGGGAAAGCCCTTCTCCGCGCTGCTGGGCGCGTTTACGGCGCAGATTGGCCTTGGCGTGGCCGCCATCGGCGGCAAGGACTCCATGTCCGGCTCCTTCAACGATCTGGACGTGCCGCCCACGCTGGTGTCCTTCGCCATTTCCCCGCAGAACGCCAAAAAGGTCCTGTCCCCGGAGTTTAAGGGTGCGGACCATCCCGTTTATCTGTTCACCGTCCCCGGACATACCGACTACGACGGTACCAAGGCGGTGTTCCATCAGGTCCACGCTCTGACGGAGGCCGGGCAGGTCCTTGCGGCCTGGTCCCTCACGGCGGGCGGCGCGGCGGAGGGCATTCTGAAGATGTCCATGGGAAACGGCGTCGGGTTCCTGGCAGCGGACGGACTGGATACGGACATTCTGTTCCGGCAGAGCTATGGCTCCATCCTCTGCGAATGTACGGAGCGGATAGACGGCGGGCTCCTGGTGGGCTACACCACCGGCTCCGCCGACATTGACCTGGGCGACGGCCCGGTGTCCATCGAGACCTATCAGACCTGCTGGGAGGGTACGCTGGAGAGCGTATTCCCCACCAGAGCCGGCTCCGGCGAGCCTGTCTCCACGGTCCTCTACACCCAGCGCAGCGGCAAGGCCCCTGCCTTCAAGCA
>CAZBOR010000219.1:0-1936 GCA_964493585.1 uncultured Oscillospiraceae bacterium | reverse complement strand
CTCCTCGTCGGAGTCCTTGGAGCATCTCCATCTCCACCAGATGCCGGAGAAGCGCTCGTCCACCTGGTCGTTCTCCGTGCCGCCGTAGTTGCCGTAGTTCAGGGAGATCTGGGTGGAATAGGCCTCGGACAGGGTGTTGACGCGGAGGTCGTTCATCAGCGCTCTCTGCATGGGCCGCTTGCACAGGGAGGAAGCGACGCAGCGCGCATGATAGGGCGCGGACTTGATGATGCGCGCACATTCCCAAGCTCTCTCCAGGACTTTGCCCTTGGGCGCGATCTCGGAGACCATGCCCCAGTCATAGGCCGTCTTAGCGTCGATCTGGCCGCCGGTGAGGATCAGGTAGTTGGCGTGCTTCAAGCCGATCAGCTGCTGCAGCAGCAGGCCCATGCCGTCGCCGGAGACCATGCCGGAGGACAGGTGGGGATCGTCAAAGTAGGTGTCCTCGGAGACAATGGTAATGTCGCAGAGGCAGGGAGCGTCCCAGTGGAAACCGGGGCCGGGCATCGCGCCGATGGTGGGTACGTCCAGATCAAAGACCATGTTCTTAATCAGGTTTACGTCATCATAGTACTGATGCTCAAAGCGCTCGTCGGCATAGCGGTCCCAGCCATTGGGGTCCTGGTCCTGGATCCAGTCCTCCGTGGCCGAGGTCCAGATGACGACCTCGTTCTCATGGTCCATGGAGATGATCCGGGAGAGCTGGCCCATGGCGCGGTGCATACCGCCGGACCAGTACGCCTTGTGATCGCCCGTGCGAATGGCAACCTGGAGAATGCCATCCTCACGAGTCAGGTCCGCATAGTTTTTGAACCATTCCTTATACTCCTCGAACTTCGGCAGCTCGACATAAGGAACCATCTGTTTGCTGTAGTCTTTTGCCATAATGTCCTCCTAAATTCAGCGCATCGCGCAAATGATATGGTTTACACAGGTTCCCCTGCGTTTTCCAACATATATGCGATTTCAGAGAGCTGCTCCGCCGTCGGCTGCTGCGGCGCATCAACCATCTGTTCCAGCTGTCCGATGGCGCCGCCCAGCAGGAGCTGCGTGGCCTGGACACGCTTTCCCCGGCCGGATGCCCGCATGGGCTCCGGCATTTGCGCGTAGGCCGCCGTTTCCCGCTGCTGCAGCGTTTTTAGGGTCGCCGCTTCCTTTTTCAGCAGCGCTCCCGGACGCATCTCAGGCGCCTCCGCGATCAGCTCCGCCAGATCCCGCATCTTCTCCGCCTCCGCCGCAAGCTGCCGGCTGACCTGGTCGAACTGCTCCTGTAGCGCGGGCCAGCCGTTGTTCAGCTCCGCCAGCACCCGGTCCGTAAATTCCTGCAGCGGCCCCTGAGTCTCCTGCCAGAGCACCCCCTGTCCGGGAATCAGGCGGTCGGCGCGGCCATCGCCCAAAGTCAGCGTATAGCGGAAGGCGTCTGCGGCCAAGGTCCTTTCAAACACCAGCGTCGCCGAGGGGCGCTCCGCCATGCGGTAGGCATAGTCAAAGCCGGGAAGGGCAAAGGAGCCGCTGCCCTGCCGGTCCAGGCGGATATTTTCCCAGCCGTCACAGGACGCCAGATCCCGCAGCAGCTTTTCCAGGATCCGCCGCCGTTTGGGAAGGTCCTCCACAAACAGCTCATACACGCTGTGGTCCAGAGCGTCGGCCAGAGACTGGACCCAGCCCATGACCGTGCCAAAGAGCGTATCTCCGCCGGTGTCGGCGGTCTCGCGGAGCTGCCGCAGCACGCCAAAAATATCGACCCTTTCCCGGATCGCCAGGAACAGGACGTTTGTCATCACAAGCTCTGCCAGGGCATTTTCCGCGCCTTCGGCGGGCTGCTCCTGCTGACGCAGGAGCTTCTGTTTCAGGGCGCGCTTGTTGTCGATCTGCGCCATCAGCATATCGCGCTGCCGGTCTTGGTCCATCATCTGAATCGCTCCATCCGCATTTG
>CAZBOR010000218.1:0-2012 GCA_964493585.1 uncultured Oscillospiraceae bacterium | reverse complement strand
ACGTTTGCCTGGACGCTGCGGTAATAGAGCTGCAATTCGTAGTTGTGATAGCAGCCCTCCACAAACACCGGCTCTCCCGGGGGATAGTCCGCCGGGGAGATGTCCGGGACCAGCATGGTGCCTCGCTGGGCGCTCTGGCGGCAGCCCGTCACATGGGGCCGGTCGTTGTCCGCGGAGCCGTCCATATGGAGGCTGACGGTGCCGGGATTTTCCGCTCTGGAGGCCGGGGTGCCGTCGGTGGTCCAGTTCAGGGGATTGATGCCGTAGGTGTAGCAGCCCTCCGGGACGATCACAGAGCCGGTGACGCCGGGAGCCTCGGAGTTGAAGGACACAATGACGCCGGTGTCCGTCTCTCCCTGGGCCATACGCAGATGGGGGAACCGGGTCAGGTCCTCCTCTGTGATCCGCCAGCCGATGAGATAGGCCGCCACAAGCTGGGAGGAGAGAGGCTCCCGGTCAAAAAACTCCTCCACCAGCCGCAGGGCCAGGTCCGCACCCTGGGAATAGCCCGCCACAATGACGGGACGGCCCTGGTTTTCATGGTCCAGATACCAGAGGAACGCCGACCGGACATCCGCATAGGCTGCCTCCAGATAGGGGCCTCGGTCCGCGTCCGGCAGGTAGTAGACGCTGAGACAGGCCTGACGATAGTAGGGAGCGTAGACCCGGCACTGGTCCTGGTACAGTCCCGCCTGCATGGCCAGAAGGGCGGACTGGTAATACCGGTCCTGGGGCAGAAGGCAGGAGCTTTGATAGGTTCCGTCCTTGCCCAGATCCGCAGTGGCGCCCACCAGAAACACGTCCACAGGACGGTCAAGATCGCCGTCCTGCCGGATCCACATCCATGGACTGCGGTAAAAGCCGCCCCAGGGCAGCAGGAGCAGACCCAGGGCCAGACATCCCAGGCACAGCGCCGCGCACAGCCGTTTCCACATTCCCCTCGCTCCTTCGCAAAAGCTGCTTTCCTCTATGAGGGTAGCACAGCCGGAGCTTGCTGTCAAGGGAAAAGCTAGCCCAGGGCCACGTCCAGGACCATCATCAGCACAAAGCCCAGGGAGAAGGCAATGGTGCCGACGTTGGAGTGACGGCCCTCGGCGGATTCCGGAATCAGCTCCTCCACCACCACATAGAGCATGGCCCCGGCCGCAAAGGCCAGCAGATAGGGCAGCAGCGGCACGATGCGCTGGGACAGCAGCACCGTCAAAATGGCCGCCACAGGCTCTACGGCCCCGGACAACACGCCGTACCAAAAGGCTTTGGGCCTGCCAAGAGCCTCTTTGAGAGGCATGGAGATCACCGCGCCCTCCGGGAAATTCTGGATGGCGATGCCCAGAGCCAGGGCGAAGGCCGCCGTGCGGGAGATGCCGCCCTGACCGCCGAGGCCGGCCAGCACCACGCCCACGGCCATGCCCTCCGGGATGTTATGGAGCGTCACCGCCAGCATCAGCATGGTGGATTTCTGCGCGTGGCAGGGAGCGCCCTCCGGGCAGTCGCTGTCCAGGTGCTGGTGAGGGATCATCTGGTCCAGCAGCAGCAAAAATCCCATTCCCAGCAGCACGCCCACCGCCGCCGGTCCAAAGGCCAGCCGGCCCAGGTCCGCGCACTGGTCCATGGCGGGAATCAGCAGGGACCACACCGCCGCCGCCACCATGACGCCCGCCGCAAAGCCCAGCAGGGCCTTTTGGAGCGTCTGGCCGATCTCCCGCTTCAGCAGGAACACGCAGGCCGCCCCCAGGGCCGTTCCGGCAAAGGGGATCAGACTGCCGTATAAAATATCCAGGGTCAAAGGATCCTTCCTCCCTCCGAAATAGTCTATTATTATAGCATATTCTGCCCGGATGTAAAGCTGCTATTTTTCTGCGGCTTCATCGAATTTCCGAACACGCGGACCGTTCAGCAGGCCCTGTGATTTGTGAAAGGGTCAAACAGGCCGCCCCGTTGGAGGGCGGCCTGGGCGTTATTGCTGCTCCGATATGTCTATGGATTGCGAAAAAATATTTTCGGCGTTTTTG
>CAZBOR010000217.1:0-2020 GCA_964493585.1 uncultured Oscillospiraceae bacterium | reverse complement strand
GCCGCCCGCAGGAGGACCCGCCTGGAAGTCGGGCCCGTGGACCTTGCTGGGGTCAGGGAGCCACATTTTCACAAAATAAGTACCGGAAATTGCCATTTCTGTTCCTCCTCATCCGTTGCGGGAGGGAAGCAGGATCGTCGCGCCGCCCTCCTCGTAGATCTCGTCGTCGTTGATGGTGGTGATCCAGAAGCCAAGCTCCACATAGTGCTTGCCGTCCTTCTCATACTTGTCATAGACCTGGGAGTGAATCTTCATCACATCGTACTGGAGACCGTGGGTGTTGCACTTCTTGCCGGCCATGGCGGGGATTTTCTCGATCATCTCGCTGACGGCGGTGTTCTTGGGGAAGTCAAAGCCCTGCTCCACGGGATGGGTCATAATGCCCCAGCGGATGTTCTGGATCCAGCCGTGGGTACCCATCCAGTTGTTGATGTGGTGGATGGCAAAGTCGCGGCCCAGGAAGTTGATGAAGATGGACCGCTTGGTCTCCTTGGGAGGCGCGCCGCCGCCGGGAGGGGGTCCCATCTTGGCACGGGGGTCGTCATAGGGCGGGACCTCCGGGTCCCACTGCTTCATATCCTCAGGCACATAGACGCCGAATTTGGGGTCGCGGGTCATCTTCGCCCGGACCTCCGGATCGGCCAGCTCCTTCATGGTCCGGCTGCCGCCCACGGCCATGCCATAGGGAGGCGTGGGATTGCAGGAGGCGTGGATGGGGCCGTCGATGGTCACATGGGGCATATCGCCCACCTGGACGTCCTCCCAGTAGAGAATTTCGTCGCCCCGGTAGTTCTCCTTGGCCCAGGTGTCGAAAATCTCCTGCCACTCCGCGTCGGTGTAGTAGTGCTCCGGCCGGGTCCACCAGTCGGGGCTTTCCCAGCCCCGCTGATCGCCCATGTCGGCGGGGTCCTCGTAGCTTTTGAGGTTCTCCCGCGCGGAGAACACCACCCCAATGACCTTTTCGCCATTCTGGTTGTACACGGAGCCGGTGGTCTTGAGGACCAGATTCCGGTAGATGCTGCCCTCCTTGGGGGTCAGGTCGAACAGCTCCAGCTTGTCCTTCACCAGATACAGGGTGTCGCCGGCATAGACGGGCAGAAGCTGCTCGATCTCATGGTGCAGTCCGGTGACGGCCAGGAAATCGCGGGCTTTTCCGTTGAAGGCGGTGAGGAAGCTGTCGTCATGGGCGGCAAAGGCCGGCATGGCGATCTTGGCCTTGTAGCCCAGGGACCGGGCGTACGCATCGTCGGTGTAGAGCTTGTTTTCCGGGTCATATTTTCTGGCGTTGTAGAGCATCATGTCCTCTTTGACCTCCAGGACGTTGGAAAAGCCCTGGGTGCCTTTCGGGATCTTCCCGGAGATGAGGGCGGCTACATCAATGGGGCCGCGCTCCTCCAGCTCCCGGATCATGGCCATATACTCCTCGGCGTAGGGCTTCTCTCGTTCGGTCCATACGCCGGGGTAGACGGTCACAAATTTACCTGTTCCCATACAAATCATCCTTTCTTTCATGTGCTGCCCTTCCGGGGACGCCGCAGAGCGGCCCTCACAATGACAGCCGTTTTTGATATATTTTGCATAACCTCCTGTAGGGGCGCTCATGGAGCGCCCCTACGCTTTGGTTACGACATGGAGATGTATTCGCTGCTGACAAAGCCCCGCTGGCCGTCATAGGTCAGGAAGTAGTCCTCCACCAGATCGGCCACCAGATATTTTGCCTTGTTGATGTCCCGCTCGTTGGGATGGCTCCACATCTGATTGTGGAAGAAGTAGGAGCCCTGAATCTTTTTGCCGTCCTTGCACTCGTAATATTCGGGGTCCTGAATGTCGCCCATGCCCATGACGTTGGGCTTTTTGCCCTCGGCCACGCCTGCGGGACCGAACTCGATGCCGCAGCAGGCGAAGGTCCCGACGACTGTGACATTCTGCAGCTCCAGAAACAGCTTCAGAGCCGATAGCGTGGTCTTGCTCTCGCCGGAGCCGTAGAAGCCGCCGCCATAGGTGGTAAACACAATGCCCA
>CAZBOR010000216.1:0-2063 GCA_964493585.1 uncultured Oscillospiraceae bacterium | reverse complement strand
TCGTATACCACAACGGCCGCTGGGAGTATCTCCACGAGCAGGTCTGCCCCGACGGATTCATGGACTACAACAACGGCAACTGGGCCCATGAGCGCTATGAGCAGGCCCTCCAGGGCCGTTTCACCCAGCCCGGATACCACAATCCCCCTCCGGTCACGGACCCCGGCCCCCTGCACCTGGACTACGACGTGGTGCAGACGGTACAAAAAACCGTCTACTGGCCGAAGCCCTATGAGACCCTGGACGATGAAAACTCCTTCTCTCCGGGCCGCAATAACCCCGACAACTTCTAAGGAGGATCCGTATATGAGCAGTTGGCGTACTCCTCCGGAGCCGATTCCGGAAAGTCAGATTGCGAAAACCCATGAGGCCGATGTGGTGGTGGTGGGTCTGGCCCATGCAGGCTCTGCCGCCGTCCGGGCCGCGGCCGAGGCCGGTGCCAAGGTCATCGGCATTGAGGAAAAATCCGAAAAGGTCTATAGCGTCTGGGGCAAGGACGTGGGCCATATCAACTCCAAATTTCTGGAGAGCCGCGGCGTCCCCAAGGTGGACCCCATCGACTACTACAACGAAATGATGCGGCGCTCCGGCGGCCGGGCAAATCCCGGTCTGGTGATGCGCTTCTGCCAGAACGCCGGCAGCGCCTTTGACTGGTACACCGACATGGTGGAGGACTTCTCCACCGTGTCCGTGGCCTTCTGGCCCGGCGGCAAACGGTTTGACGGCGAGATGGCGGGCTACCGTTTCTGGCCCGGCACGGCAGTGTTCCGTCAGCTTGGCGGCTTCGGGCCTCCTCCTAAGCCTGTGGGCGAGGGCGGACCGGAAGGTCCCGGCGGTCCCATGGAGAAGCCCGACCTTCCCGGCGGCATCCCCGTAGAGGGCGAGCCTGCCGGTCCCGGCGGTCCCGGAGACCCCAATTTCAGCAGCGGCGGCAACAAGCCGGACGATCTGGAGGTCGTGGCGACCCAGCCCTCCCTGCTGGGGCTCTGCAAGGCCAACCAGAAAAAGGCCAAGGACCTGGGCGGCGAGATGTACTTCGGCATGGCCGCAGTGGACATTCTCAAGGAAAACGGCCGCGTCACCGGCATTGTGGCGGTGGACAAGGCCGGACAGTACCACAAATTCCTGGCAAAGCGCAGCGTCATTCTGGCCGCCGGCGGCTTCGGCGGCAACAAGGAGATGCTCCGGGACCTGCTGCCCGACGTGGCGGGGCTGTTCTGCGGGGACGAGGACTTCCCCAAAGGCATGGGCCGCAAGGGCATGGGCCTGAAGCTGGGCGTATGGGCAGGCGGCCGATTGGAGGCCGGTCCCATCGCCATCATGGGCGGCAACTTCAACACGCCCCGCGGCTTCAACTGCGTCCACGGCCTGCTGTGGCTGGATCCCAACGGCAAGCGCTTCTGCAACGAGTGCTTTGGCGACCCGGTCATCACGGGCTTCCAGGGCAATCAGATGAAGCACGGCACCTATTACAACATCTTCGACTCCAAGATTATGGAGGACCTGGAGTGGGCGGTCCCGGCCCACGAGGGCTTTGACAACACCGAGGAGCACTACGTCAGAGGCGTCCGGGAGGCCATGGAGAAGGCTCTGGCCGCGGGAAAGGGCGGCGTCATTTCCCGCGCACCCAACGGCCCGGTCCGCATTGTGGCGGGCCGCGACATGGAGGAGCTGTTGGACAACGCGGAGCTGACCGGCCAGCTCCGGGAGAACGTCAGGGCCAGCATCCTGCGGTACAACGAGGTCTGCCGCGCCGGACGGGACGACGATTTCGGCAAGGACGCCAAGCTCCTGCGCCCCCTGGACCAGTGGCCGCTGTTCGTCCAGTTCAACGAGCTGAACTATCTGGGCCGCATCATGTGTACCTGCGGCGGCCTGCTGACCGACGAGCGCCAGCAGGTGCTGGACGATGGCTTTGACCCCATCCCCGGCCTATACGCCACGGGAAACTGCTGCGGCAGGCGCTTCGGTCCCCAGTATTCCACTCCCACGGCGGGCCTGAGCATTGGTATGTGCGTGACCCTGGGCCGGGAGGCCGGAAAAGAAGCGGCTCTACAGGCATA
>CAZBOR010000215.1:0-2103 GCA_964493585.1 uncultured Oscillospiraceae bacterium | reverse complement strand
GTCACCTTGTCCATCTCCTGGGTCCGGGCGGTGAGCATGATGATGCCGATGGTCTTGTTGGTGGCCCGGACGGTCCGGCAGACCTCGAAGCCGTCCATACCCGGCAGGTTGATGTCCAGGATCGCCACGCCCACATCCGGGTTCCGGCGAAGCTGCTCCAGGGCTTCCTCTCCGGTGCCGGCCTCGATCACATCGTATCCGGCCCGCTGGAGGTTGATGACCACAAAGCTCCGAATACTGACCTCATCTTCCAAAATCAACACTTTTTTCATGGTATTTATCCCTTTCGTAACATCATATTATCCGTTTTCATCCCAACTGCCGTGGAACATCTCCGACACCCGCGCCATGGACACGGTACCCTCCCACGGGTCGGCGCTGTCGTTGAGCGATACCGCGTAGATGGTGGCGCTGTCGCTGTACAGGATCGTCAGGCCCTTTTCCTCGGCGTAGCTGCTGCGCCCGGAGCCGTGGAGGGTGTAGATGGTCAGCAGCTCCTGCTTTTCGCCGCCGATGATGTGGTAAAAGCCCACGGTGCTGACAGTGACGGATTCATCCGCCGCCTTCACGGTGATGCTGTCCCAGGCCTCCGGCAGCACCAGATACCAGCCCTCCTCAAAGCTCTGATAGGTGGTGTAGACCCGCTCCGCGCCGCCGCCGGCGTCCAGGGCGTACCAGTCGATCACCCATTGGGCCGAGCTGCCGCTGTCGTAGGGGGAGAGCTGCCGGGTATGGGGCAGCTCCAGCACCCCGTCTCCGTCCAGGTCCTCCGGATAGACGTAGTTGGCGCGGATGGGGTCGGACTGCAGGATCTCCTCGTCCGGGACCACCGTCCCAAAGCCGTCCGCAGCCGTGCAGACGTCCATGGAGAGCTGTCCCTCCGCGCTCAGGCCGGAAAAGACCACGCAGGGCGTGCCGTCGGAGAGCTGTCCCTGGGCGATCTCCTGCAGATCGTCGTAGCTGACGCCAAGCTGTATCGTACCCAGACACAGCAGCGCTCCGTCCCGGACGCCGTAGTATTCCACCGTGGCTCCCGCGTCCGCGCCGCTGCCGGTCAGACACAGCAGCTCCTGCGCGCCGTCGCTGTCCAGATCCGCCAGCTCATACCGTCCGCAGCCCGCCGACAGCATCCCCGTGGCCTCGCCGCCGCTGTAGCGGTACGCCTGCAGCGCCTGGGTGACGGACTCGCTGACCTGGTAGGTGATGATGAGCTCCAGATCCCCCTGTCCGTCCAGGTCGGCGTATTCCACCGCTGCCACGGCGCTGCCCGCGCCGTCCAGCACCGCCGCCGGATGGTATACCTCCTCCTCCTTGGAGAAGATGTAGACCTTCACCGCGCCGTCTGTGGCAGAGCGGAAAAAGGCCACCGCCTCGTCCACTCCGTCGCCATCCAGATCGGTGAGCTGCACCGGCTCCTGCCGTGCGCCGGAGGCGGGCGCCAGATAGTTATAGCCATCCTCCAGCACCTCGCTCAGCGCGTCCTGGAGATCGTAATAGTCTTCCGTAGCCTGGGGCAGACAGTAAAGCTCCCCATAGGACAGCCCGGAGCAGCCTGAAAGCCCCAGCAGCATCACCGCCGCCAGCACGCTCCAAAACCATCTCACAGTCCGTCCCCCTTTCCAGTAAAGTCATAAAACCGTATACGACATTAAGTATATCACATTCTGTTACAAATTGATAGCATTTTTGTTCCTTCCGGCGCTGTTTTTTCCGGCCGGACCAAGAGGGCCTCCTCCGGCGGAGAAAGCCCTCATACGCTTTCACGGAGGTCCGTATCCGCGTAAATACCCCCGTTTCCCTTATTATACAGGAAACGGGGGTGTTTGTACAGTCAGAATCGGGGAAGGCTAATCCACCTGGGGCGTTTCATAGATGCGATAGGTGTTGTCCCGGTCCATGGTCTTGTAGGGCTCCGGCCATGCCACGGTGTTCTGCACGTGCATGATAGGCGTGTAGTTGTAGTGGATGGGACCGGGTACGCCCACATGGACCTCGCCCTTGGCGCCGCCGGCAGAGGTCGCGCCGCGGGTCGCGCCCTTCTCCTTGACCACCATGCCGGGGACCTGGACGTTGCCGTCCGCTCCTCTGGGAGGTTCGCCGCCG
>CAZBOR010000214.1:0-2108 GCA_964493585.1 uncultured Oscillospiraceae bacterium | reverse complement strand
GGATGGAGATGGTTCCACGGATGGCGAAGGCGACGGCTCCACGGACGGCGATGGTTCCGCCGATGGAGAAGGGGACGGGGAAGGCGCGACAGAGGGAGAAGGCGCAGGTGTGGCCGTCGCTCTCTGGGCTGTCACTGTGGCGGCGCTGGGCGTGGGAGAGGTCTCCGTTTTCCGGCGCGTCAGCCCCTCCGCCTTGTCGCCGTTGAGGTCATATAGGGTAATTTTATTCCCACTCCTTGTAAATCTGTATTGCGTCTCTATATTCTCGTCACGGTCGTAAATGTGGAGATTCGTTTTGCCGTCCTGGGCCGTGACCCAATAGGTGTAGTCGGCGGCGTTGCCCGCGCTGTCGGTGATGGTCAGCGCCCGACTGCCGCGAAACTCATAGGTCAGCGCCCCGGCGTCGTTGTCCCAGGTGCCAAGGAACACGGACTGGTAATCGCCGGTCACGTCCTCCTCCCGGTCCAAAGCTGTGGCGTTTTCCAGCTCCGGGATCACGATCCCGACGCTGGGTGTGGGCGTGGGGGTGTTCACCGTCAGCTCCATCCAGGGCTGCTCACTGACCGTGGGATCGGAGGTCACGGAGGTCCCGCAGCCCGCCAGCAGCGTCCAGGCCAGGGCCGGCATCAGAACCAGCGCGATTCGCTGGCTTCGGGTCATTCCAAACACGTCCTTTCCATTTCGTTCTTCCACTTCCATTATACAAGAAACGCCTGGAAAAGCAACAGCTTTTCTCAAATTCTGCGGCGCTGGCCGCCGCCTCGTCCCGGAGCCGCCACAGGCATATCAGGTTTGGCACAGCCATCAGTCCCGCCAGCACGCTGCCCAGGCTCCACATCAGGTCCAGGCCCCCAAACACCCCCGCGAACACCGCCGAGAGATACAGTCCCCGGTACCAAATCAGGCTCCGACCGGATAGGTAGCGCCAGCAGCACTCCCCGTACCAGCACCAGCCCACGATGGTGGCAAAGGCGAACACGGTCAGGGACAGGGTCAGGATCCACCGGCCCATGGGGATTTGGGAAAAGGCCAGAGCGCACAGATTTCCGGCCTCCGCGCCCCGGAACATCGCCGGAAACCGCAGCATGGAGGAAACCAGCGCCAGCCCCGTGACGGCGCAGATCACCACCGTGTCCCAGAACACGCCGGTCATGGATACCAGGGCCTCCCGGACCGGGTCGTCACAGGGCGCGGCGGCCGCAGCCATGGGCGCGGTCCCCATGCCGGATTCGTTGGTGAACAGGCCGCGGGCCACGCCGTATCGGGCGGAGAGCAGCATCGCGCTGCCCGCCAGTCCGCCGCCGGCGCTCCGCAGAGAGAAGGCCCCGGAGACAATGACCCGAAGCGTCTCCGGCAGGATCTCCCGGTTGCTCCAGAGCACCCCTGCACAGCCCAGCAGATACAGCGCCGACATGGCCGGGACCAGCTTTTCCGATACGGCGGAGATGGACCGGACGCCGCCCAAAATCACCATGCCCGCCAGAAACGTCAGCACAGTCCCGCTCAGCAGCGGCGGAATATGGGCCGCAGACATCAGCGCGGTCCCCACCGCATTGGACTGGATCAGCGCTCCGGTCCCAACAGCCGCCGCCACCCCCAGCAGCGCGAAGCACCGGGCCGCAGACGGCATATGGAGACGGTCCTCCAGCACATACATGGGTCCGCCCAGGGTCTGGCCGTCCCGGACACGGCGGTACTTCAGGGTCAGATATGCCTCGGCGTAGCGGGTGGCCATCCCCAGTACGCCTGTGAGCCAGCACCACAGCACGGCGCCCGGTCCGCCCAGCGCCACCGCCGTGGCAACGCCGATGATGTTTCCCGTGCCGATGGCCGCTGCCAGGGAAGTCGCCAGCGCGCCAAAGCTGGAAACGCCGTTTTCCCCACGGCCGCCGCGCAGGCTCAAATGAATGCCGCGCAGCGTCAGCCGCTGAACGCCCCGCAGCCGCACCGTGAAATAGAGATGGCTCCCCATGAGCCCCACCAGAAGCGGCCCGCTCCAAAGCAGCCGCTCCAACCGCAAAACCAGCTCCATGCGATCCCTCCGTCCTGTCCGCTCAGATTAGCTTATGCCGATCGGATAAAGGAAATACAGGGAACCTATCAAAAAA
>CAZBOR010000213.1:0-2235 GCA_964493585.1 uncultured Oscillospiraceae bacterium | reverse complement strand
CGGGCAATCTGCTCAAGCCCATGCTGGCCCGCGGCGAGCTGCACTGCATCGGCGCGACGACGCTGGATGAATACCGCCAGTATATCGAGAAGGACGCCGCCCTGGAGCGCCGGTTCCAGACGGTGATGGTGTCGGAGCCTACGGTGGAGGATACCATCGCCATCCTCCGGGGCCTGGAGGAGCGCTATGAGGTGTTCCACGGGGTCAAAATCACGGACCCGGCCATTGTGGCGGCGGTGACGCTGTCGGACCGCTATATCACAGACCGGTTCCTGCCGGACAAGGCCATCGACCTGATCGACGAGGCCTGCGCCATGATCCGCACGGAGATGGATTCTATGCCCACGGAGCTGGACCAGGTCCGGCGGAAAATCATCCAGATGGAGATCGAGGAGGCCGCGCTGAAAAAGGAGAAGGACACGCTTTCCGAGGGGCGGCTCAAGGAGCTGCAAAAGGAGCTGGCCGAGGAGCGCGACGCCTTCCAGACCATGCAGGCCCAGTGGGAAAACGAGAAAAACGACATCGGCCGGGTCCAGAAGCTCCGGGAGGAGATCGAAAAGCTGGGCCGCCAGATCGAGGAGGCGGAGCAGAACTACGATCTGGAGTACGCGGCGGAGCTGAAATACGGCAAGCTGCCGGAGGCACAGAAGGCGCTGGCCCAGGCGGAGCAGGGCGCGCAGCAGGAGTCCGCGCACCAGCTCCTGCGGGACAAGGTGACGGAGGACGAGATCGCCAAAATCATCGAGCGCTGGACAGGCATCCCGGTGGCCAAGCTGGTGGAGGGCGAAAAGGAGAAGCTGCTGCACCTGGAGGACACCCTGCATATGCGGGTGCTGGGCCAGGACGAGGCGGTGCGCTCTGTGGCGGAGGCCATTATGCGGAGCCGCGCCGGCATCCAGGACCCGGACCGGCCCATCGGCAGCTTCCTGTTCCTGGGGCCCACGGGCGTGGGCAAGACCGAGCTGGCCAAGGCCCTGGCGGAGTGCCTCTTTGACGACGAGAAGAATATGGTCCGCATTGATATGTCCGAATATATGGAGAAATACAGCGTGTCCCGGCTCATCGGCGCGCCTCCCGGATATGTGGGCTACGAGGAGGGGGGACAGCTCACCGAGGCCGTCCGGCGGCGGCCCTACAGCGTGGTCCTCTTTGACGAGGTGGAAAAGGCCCACCCCGATGTGTTCAATGTGCTGCTGCAGGTGTTGGATGACGGACGTATCACAGATTCCCAGGGACGTACCGTGGACTTCAAGAACACCATCATCATCCTGACCTCGAATATCGGCTCCCAGTATCTGCTGGAGGGCATCGGGCCGGACGGCTCCATCACGGAGGAGGCCAGGGACGCGGTGAACACGCTGCTGAAGCAGAGCTTCCGGCCGGAGTTCCTGAACCGCCTGGACGAGATTGTGTTCTACAAGCCCCTGACCAGAGAGAACATCACCGGCATCATTGATTTGCAGATCAAGGATCTCAACCGCCGATTGGAGGAGCAGCAGCTCTCCTGCGTGCTGACCCCGGAGGCCAAGCAGCAAATCATCGACGCCTCCTATGATCCGCTGTACGGTGCGCGGCCCCTGCGCCGCTATTTGCAGCACACGGTGGAAACCCTTATTGCCAGAAAGATCCTGGTGGGCGATGTGGCGCCCGGCAGCGTGATGCGCGTGGGCGTGCAAAATGGAGCGCTGGCCGTCGATGTGACCGGCGAATAAACGAAAGGGTCCGGGAAATCTCTCCCGGACCCTTTTTTCAGACGCCGTCCGCGTTTTCCGTTTCGCCGCGCAGCTTTTCGGCGATTTTTTCCGGGACCCGGATGACCCCGAACCGCCACAGCAGCGGATAGATATAGCTCACACCCCGGATGTTTCCGATGGCCTTTGGCCCGCTGATCTCCGTATCCATCACCGCCGCCCGCTCAAACGCGAGCTTTACCGAGCTCCACGCCAGGGACTTGCTGTTCTCCCGGCGGTCAATGAACAGCTCCCTGGTGTATTCCCCGCTGCGGCCCGTCTTGAGCCGGTAGGTAAACGGCAGACCGGAGCTGGTATAAAAACGGCAGCCCTGAAACGCAACGATACATTTCCAGAGGTTTTCCTCCGTGGGGTTCCGGGTCAGCACCTCCATGGCGGACGCCTGATGGTCCATGGATACCACGTCCTTTCCTCGCTTTTAAGGCTATTGTAGCACGGCAGGCCGGGAAAGTCCATTTGTTCCGGTATAATCCGCAGAACAGAC
>CAZBOR010000212.1:0-2250 GCA_964493585.1 uncultured Oscillospiraceae bacterium | reverse complement strand
TCGGCATCTGCCGGGGTGCGAATTTCATGCTGGACGCGGGGGTAAAAGAGCTGGCTCACACCCCCACGGACCCCATGCCCGACGAGATGATCGCGGATATGGTAAAAAATGGCGTGGTCATGGACACCACGGTAGGCGACCCGGACAAGGCCATGGAGCCGCCTCCGGGAATGGATATGCCCGGTGGTCCGGGTGGTCCGGGCGGTCCAGGTGGTCCGGGCGGACCCGACGGGATGCCGGGGAATCTGATGCCCATGGATTTTGACCCGGAAAGGATGGCCGCCGAGCAGAAGGAGCGCTGGAGGGGCATGACCGAGAATCTGGGCCGCTATCACAAGGCCGGAGGTAAGGTGGTTGTGGGTACCGACCTGATCCACAGCCGGGATTTCTCCAAGGACGCGGTGATCCCTGTGCCGGAGCTGCGGGCGCTGACCGGGGTGGGCTTTACGCTTCAGGAGGCCATTCAAGCCGGGACGATCGATGCGGCGGAGGTGGTCGGCACCGGCAAAGAGGAGGGCCTCATTGAAGCAGGCCGTCTGGCAAATCTGATCGCGGTCAAGGGTCCCGTGGATGAGAGCTTTGCCGCCCTGGACCGGGAGAATGTGAAGCTGGTACTGCACTACGGCAAGGTCATCCGCAACGACCTGTAAGATTCCCGGAACCATCACAAGAGATTTTGAAAAGTTGCAAAAAATGAGTTCCTGTGGTATAACAGAAGGGCTGGACACACGCTGGCTTGCTATGTGTCCGACAAGCCATTCTGAGAGGTGCAGGAGACATGGAACATACAGTAACTCTTTCCGAGCGGGACTTGATGGTTGCACGCCCAATCGTTGACACGATGTTGGACAACACCGCGGATGCGGCGCTGCTGGTGAACCGTGACCGCAAGGTGATCTATATTTCGCCCGGCTTTGCGGAACTGACGGGCCAAGCGCTGGCAGACTATGACGAACACTCCATGGACGAGCTGAAGTTTGACGGCCAGGCGTATGTGGATCAGGTGCTGTCCAGCGGCGTCCGGCAGATGGCGGTTCCCATGCAGGTGGGGAGAGAGAAGCTGCTGGTGAACCTGGTTCCAATCGTATCAGAGCAGCAAATCATCGGCGTCATGGTGCTCATTACGTTCCGAAACATGGCGGTTTTGAAGCGGGCGATCCAGTCCCTGGAGCGCAGCGTGGCGGATACAACGCCGCCGAGCTCCGGCGGCAAAGAACCCAGGCGCTACACCTTTTCCGATTTCATTGGCGAGGCGGAGAATGTGGTGCTGACCATTGAACAGTGCCAGCGCATCAGTCACACCTATCATCCGGTGCTGCTCATCGGCGAGACCGGCGTGGGCAAGGAGATCATTGCCGACGCGATCTATTCCGAGTACAGCGGCGGGCAGGACATTCCGTTTGTTAAGATCAACTGCTCCGCGATTCCCAAGGACCTGCTGGAATCGGAGCTGTTCGGCCATGAAAAGGGTGCGTTCACCGGGGCCACAAATCTGAAAAAGGGGAAATTTGAGCAGGCGGCAGGCGGTATTCTGCTGCTGGACGAGATCGGCGAGATGAACGTGGAGCTCCAGAGCAAGCTGCTTCGCGTTCTGGAGGCCAAGGAATTTGAACGCATCGGCGGCAGCCGCGTGATTCCCATGCGGGCGCGTATCATCGCAAGCACCAACCAGAACCTCAAGCAGCTGGTTGCCTCCGGGAAGTTCCGTATGGATCTGTATTACCGGCTCAACACCTTTGAAATCACCATTCCGCCGCTGCGGGCCCACAAGGAGGACATCCCGCTGCTCATGGAGCACTTTAAGCGGCTGGACGGTCTGACACTGGAGTTCTCCGAGGATGCCAGAGGAATGCTGATGGCCTACGATTGGCCGGGAAATGTGCGGGAGCTTCGGAATGTGCTCAATCGGCTCAGCTTTCTCTATCCCAATACCATCATCGGAATGAAGCAGGTATACAATGCCACCGGAGAGATGTTCCATCTGGTGCAGCTTCCGGAGTATCGGGATCAGACCGACCCAATGCCCGAACCGACAAAGGGACAAGGGCCTGCGGAGCAGCCCGGGAAGAAAACGGCGAAGCCCGGAATTTCAAAATCCAAGGAGAAGAATTCGGAGGTTTTGCCCATGGTAGAATATGAAAAACAAATCCTGCGGCACGCCATTGACGCGGCAGGCGGCAACCTGACCGAGGCGGCGAAGCTGCTGGGCATCAGCCGGGCGTCCATTTACAACAAGGTTAAAAAATACGA
>CAZBOR010000211.1:0-2265 GCA_964493585.1 uncultured Oscillospiraceae bacterium | reverse complement strand
CCTGGGCGGCATGATCGACCACTCCCGCTACGCCTCCTTCAAATGGCCCATGCTGAATCTGCTGAAATACTTTGAGCGGAAGTGCCTGACCCATCCCAACATCACGGTGCGGCTGGACTGCGCGCCGGACCCGGCGTGGCTGGAGCAGCAGGACTACGACGTGGTGATTGCCGCCGTGGGCTCCGTGCCCATCGTGCCGCCCATTCCGGGAATCGAGACTGCCGTTCCCGCCACCCGCGCCTTTGGCCACGAGGAATTTGTGGAGGAAAACGTTGCCATCATCGGCGGCGGCGAGATCGGCGTGGAAACCGGACTGCATCTGGCGCAGCAGGGAAGGCACGTCACCATCATCGAGATGAAGGACGTGGTGGCGGAGGAGGCCAAGCGGGTCCACTACTACAATATGTTCATCGACGCGGTGGAGGAATACAGCGACAGCCTGAGCATCATCCTGAAGGCCACCTGTACCGGGATCACAGGTGCCGGCGTGACCTATCGGGACAGCGAGGGGACGGAGCACACGGTCCCCGCCGGGACGGTCCTGCTGGCCGCGGGGATGCGGGCCGACATCTCCACCGCCGCAGCGTACATGAACTGCGGCAAACAGTTCTACACCATTGGTGACTGCGGCCAGATGGGGAACCTCCAGACGGCCATCCGCAGCGGCTACCAGATCGCAAATTCCATCTGAACCTTCGACGCATAAGGGGAGGACGCTTTCAGAGGAGTCTGAAGGTGTCCTCCTTTTCCCGCCGTTCTCGGCTTAATACTGCTTGATTCGGATCCCGCAATAAAACGCGAAAGCTCCAATTTCTGTGGGTTATCCTGTGGATCACACATAAAAACGGCGTCCGCGACAGGAAATATTAGAATATTTTTATGTATACTTTTCCGCAGATGTGTGCTATAATGAAACCAGATATGGCGGTCAGCCGGCTTTTTCCTGTATTGTTTTATGTGCGAGGCGCATATTGAGATATTATTTTCATAGAGGGGTCTTTTGGCGGCGATGTTTTTGACGTGACGGGGTCGGAAACAGCTCCATTCCCTTCGGTTCCTGTTCATAAGCAATTTGGGGTGCTTCCAGACGGAGACACCCAGCGGTGCTATGCCCGCAATATTACATATTATATGGGCCTGCCGGCTCAGCCGCCGGAGGTCCTGATTGGAGTAGTGATATAATTTGGCTGAAAAACTGAAGATCATTTCCCTGGGCGGTCTCAACGAGATCGGCAAAAACATCACGGTGCTGGAATACGGCGGCGACATGATCGTGGTGGACTGCGGTATCGGGTTCCCGGAGGACGATATGTACGGCGTGGATCTGGTGGTCCCGGACGTAACCTATCTGGTGAAGAACCAACAGAAGCTCCGGGGCTTTTTCCTGACCCACGGGCATGAGGACCACATTGGCGGACTGCCCTATGTCCTCCAGGAGGTCAGCGCCCCGATCCACACCACGAGGCTCACCGCCGGACTGGTCCGGATCAAGCTGGAGGAGCATGGTCTCCTGGAGACCACCAGTATCTTCACCCATGAGGCGGGAGAGACCGTGAAGGCAGGCTGCTTCAAGGTGGAGTTCATCCACATGAACCACTCAATCGCCGATGCGGTGGCGTTCGCCATCCACACGCCCGTGGGCGTGGTGGTGATGACCGGCGACTTCAAGATCGACCCCACGCCCATCACCGGCGCCATCACCGATCTGGCGCGGCTGGGAGCGCTGGGAAACAAGGGCGTGCTGGCCCTGCTGTGCGATTCCACCAATGTGGAACGGGAGGGCTATTCCCCCTCGGAGCGGAAGGTGGCCCACACCTTTGACGAGATGTTCAAGGGCTGCGACCAGCGCATTATCGTCACGACCTTCGCCTCCAACGTCCACCGTATCCAGAGCGTTATCAACGCTGCCGTCAAATATGGAAAAAAGGTGGCGGTCACGGGCCGCAGCATGGAGAACATCCTCAAGGTGTCCACGGAGCTGGGATACATGGATATACCCAAGGGGACTCTGGTGGACATCAACGCCATCAAGTCCGTACCCAAGAACAAGCAGGTCATTATCACCACCGGGTCCCAGGGGGAGAATATGTCCGCCCTGTACCGCATGGCCTTCTCCGGCCACCGTCAGGTGGAGATCGGGCCGGGAGACCGGGTACTGATCTCCGCGTCGGCCATCCCCGGCAACGAAAAGACCATCTCCGCAGTCATCAACGAGCTGTACCGCAAGGGCGCCGAGGTGGTCTATGACAAGCTGGCGGACCTGCA
>CAZBOR010000210.1:0-2273 GCA_964493585.1 uncultured Oscillospiraceae bacterium | reverse complement strand
CAGCGGTCCCGGAAGTAGCAGTAATTGGGCATATTGATGGGGTTCGGCACCTTGCCGGGGATGGAGTACAGCTTATCCACGTGCTTGCCCACCACGGGCTTGGAGGCCATCAGACCGATGGTATAGGGGTGGGCGGGGTTCGCGAAGATCTCCTCCGCGGTCCCCTTCTCCACAATGCGGCCGGAATACATCACCACCACATAGTCCGCCATCTCCGCGATGACGCCCAGGTCATGGGTGATGAACATAATGGAGGAGTTGATCTTATCCTTCAGATTCCGCAGCAGATCCAGCACCTGGGCCTGAATGGTCACATCCAGGGCGGTGGTCGGCTCGTCCGCGATGATGATCTTGGGACTGCAGGCCAGAGCCATCGCGATCATAACGCGCTGTCGCATACCGCCGGAAAGCTCGTGGGGGTACATGGCGTAGACGCCCTCGCTGTTGGCGATGCCCACCATTTCCAGAAGCGCGATGGTGCGGGCCTTGATGTCCGCCTTGCTCTTGCCCTCGCCGTTGTGGAGGGCGATGACCTCGTCCACCTGATTGCCGATGCGAAAGACCGGGTTCAGCGCGGTCATCGGCTCCTGAAAGATCATGGACACATAGTTGCCCCGGAGCTGCTGCATCACCTCGTTGGGGGCCTTGGTCACGTCATAGGCCTTGTCGCCCAGATTCAGGCGGATCTCGCCCTCCACCACCTGACCCTGGGGGCGCTGCAAAAGCTGCATCAGAGACAGGCTGGTGACGGACTTGCCGCAGCCGGATTCGCCCACAACGCCCACGGTCTTGCCAATGGGGACCTCAAAGGTCACGCCGTCCACACTCTTGACAATACCGGTGTCGGTGAAAAAGTAGGTGTGGAGATTGTCGAATTCCACGGAGTTTCCGGGGTCCTTCATCTGGGTCAGATATTCCGACTCCGGTACGTTTTTCCGCTTGCGCTTCTTCTCCATCGCGTTGGTGATCCGGCGGTTTTCCTTGGAGATACGCCGGGACTCCTTGCCGGAGAGATAGCCATCTGTATTATTTTTCGCCATTCTTGTTCCCCCTCCCTTACCGCTTCATCTTCGGGTCAAAGGCATCCCGCAGGCCGTCACCGACAAAGTTGAAGGCGAGCACGGTCAGCATCAGACAGATGCCGGCGGGGATCCAAATGAACCAATAGGTTGTCATAACGTAAGAGCTGGACACGTCGTTAATGATATTGCCCCAGGAGGCAAAGGGGTACTTGACGCCCAGACCCAGGAAGGAGAGCGTAGACTCCGTGATAATGGTGGAGCCCAGGCTCATGGTGCAGATCACGATCAACTGCGGCATGACGTTGGGGATCAAATGCCGGAAGATCCGGCGGGACACCCTGATGCCGCAGGCCTCGGTGGCGGTCATGAACTCCTGCTCTCTCAGGGAGAGGATCTGGCCGCGAACCATACGGGCGATGGAGGGCCAGCCCAGGAAACCCAGGATCAGCATCAGAAATACCATTCGCATAGACGACGAGACATACATGGCATCCATCACCGCGCCCAGAATAATGATGATGGGCATGGAGGGGATACAGTAGAATATATCCACAATACGCATGATAAGGTTGTCCACCCAGCCGCCGAAATATCCGGAAATACCGCCCATGATAATGCCCAGCACGCCCTCCATCAGGACGACGATGAAGCCGATGATGAGGCTCACCCGGCCGCCGTACATCAGACGTGTCAGCATATCCATGCCGTTCTTATCGGTCCCCAGGGGGTGCGAGAGGGTGGGGAAGGCATAGGTATCCAGCACCCGGGTCAGGGTCTCCTGGTCGCAGGACCACATCGTCGTGGCGGCGTCATAGCTCAGCGTGTATTCCGCCGTTTCGCCGCTCTCGTCCGTGAAGGTGAACGCCTCCTGGCCGCTTTCCACCGCGTCAATGAGCGCCTCCCGGAACTCGTTGGGGATGATAAGCCCGGCGGTCTTTGCCTGGATCACATAGCGGCTGATAAAGGCCACGGACTCGCCGCTTTGCTGGATCAGGCCGTCGGCGTCCACGGTATAGTCCTGGCCGTCGGCGCTGAAGCTGCCGCCGCCGGAGACATAGGCCAGCAGCGCGTGATACTGGAACTCGCCGCTGAAGCTGGCGCTGGTGTCCTCTGAGGCGATCACGTCCAGATAGGCCGCGCCGATCGCCTCGCCGGAGGCGTTGCTGATGGTATAAAGCCCTTCGCCCTCCGGCGTCACGCTGTAGGTCTCATCGCCGCTGGTGATGGTGTCCTGACCGCCGGAGATGGCCA
>CAZBOR010000209.1:0-2311 GCA_964493585.1 uncultured Oscillospiraceae bacterium | reverse complement strand
AAGGACCAGATCGTCCTTGGAGTAGATGGCCGCGTCCGGCTCGTCCTCGCCCACGTCAAAGACATAGTTCTCCGTATCGGCGATCACGTTCTCCGTGCCGCTGACCGTTTCAATATAGGTACAGGCGGCCTGCTGGATGTTGATGGGCGCGCCCTGGCTACAGGTGATGTCCACGCCGCTGAGCACCAAATGGACCTCCGCCTCGCTGTCCGCGTCCACCAGGATCTGCCCGTCCGTCAGCGTCCCGGACAGGGTGTAGGTCCCCGCCTGGGTGATGGTGACGACGGACCCGCTGACCGTGGCCCCGCCGCCATCCACACGGGCGCTGTCGCCGCTGAGCGTGATTGCTGTCTCCGCCGCCGCGCCGGATACCGCCGTCTCGGCGGGCTGCTCCTCCGCGATGGACAGGGAAGCGACGCTTTCCTCGGACGACGTCTGCACGTCCGTGACGCCGCCCAGCAGGGAAAACCCGATGACGCCGCCCAGCAGCACCACCGCCACAATAATCACGATCAAGGCTTTTTTATTCATACGATCACACATCCATTCTCCCGGAAGGTCCGGGGGTATTTATCTGTTTGCTCTGGTCATTATAGCACAAACGCAAAAAAAGAAAAGCTGCTTCACAGAGGTTCCGCGCAAAATTAACCATTCCGAAACAAATTAGGCGGGTCTGTTACAGATTGGAAACAGACCCGCTGTGCTCATTTTTCCCGTTGAGCGATGGCCCGCGCCACATGGACGCCGGAGGCGCCGGCCTGGGCCAGACCGCGGGTAATGCCCGCGCCGTCCCCGATGGCGAACATATTGGGGAGCTTTGTCTCCAGCTCTCCGCTGAGCTCCAGTCGGGCGGAGTAGAACTTCACCTCCACGCCGTAGAGCAGGGTATCGTGGTTGGCGGTACCCGGCGCCAGCTTGTCCAGAGCGTAGATCATCTCGATGATGTTGTCCATATGCCGCTTCGGCAGCACCAGACTGAGATCGCCCGGTGTGGCGTTCAGGGTGGGCTTGGTAAAGCTCTGGCTCATGCGGTGGGTATTGCTGCGGACCCCGCGGACCAGGTCTCCGAACCGCTGGACCAGCACGCCGCCGCCCAGCATATTGCTCAGGGACGCGATGTGCTTGCCGTAGGCATAGGGCGAATTGAAGGGCGAGGTGAACCGGTTGGACACCAGCAGGGCGAAGTTGGTGTTTTCGCTGCGGAGCGCCGGGTCCGTATAGGAGTGGCCGTTGACGGTGATGAGCCCGTCCACGTTCTCCGACACCACATGACCGTAGGGGTTCATGCAGAAGGTGCGGACATGGTCCCCGTACTGCTTGGTGCGGTAGACCAGCTTGGACTCGTAGACCACATCGGTGATATGCTCAAAAACCGTGGCCGGCAGCTCCACCCGGACGCCCAGGTCCACCTGGTTGTTGAGCATTTGCAGGCCCAGGTCCCGGCAGCGGTCGGAAAACCACTCCGCGCCGCTGCGGCCCGGTGCGGCGATGAGATACCGGCACGTCACGGCGTCCCCGTCCAGGCCCAGGGAAAATTCTCCGTTTTCGTCCCGCGTGATGGTGCGGACCGGGGTGTGGAAGCGGAACTCCACATGGTCCCGCATGGATTCATAGATGCTTTGTAAGATCCTGAGATTGTTTTCCGTACCAAGATGCTTGCACCGCGCCTTCAGCAGATGCAGGTCGTTTTGCAGCGCCTTGACCTCGATTTCCCTGGCCTCCGGCGTGTCCGTGGAAAAGACCTCGGTGGTGGCGCCATGGGCCACATTGATGGTGTCCACATAGTCGATCAGGTCCATCAGCGTGCTGTCATCCATATAGTCTGTGAGCCAGCCGCCGAACTCCGTGGTGAAATTGTACTTTCCATCGGAGAAGGCCCCCGCGCCGCCGAAGCCCGACATGATGGCGCAGGGCTTACATCCGATGCAGGACGTCACCTTCCCCGCCACAATGGGACAGCGGCGGGTATCAATATCCGAGCCCTGCTCCAGGATCAGAATGTTCAGCTCCGGCCGCAGCCGCATAAGCTCATAGCCCGCAAACACGCCCGCCTCTCCTGCGCCGATCACCGCTACGTCGTAATGCATATAGGGTACCTCCTTGTTGTATTGTCTGTCCCGCGGGACAACTAAATTATTGTAGCATATGCCCGAAAAAAAGCAAGTATCAAATTCTGCATCGCGCCGGGAGGAGTCCCGCCGGCGCACCGCAGGGCTGCCGCACGCAAAAACGCCGGCGCGGACGCGCTCCAGCGGGGACGATCTAGGTCCGCATAAATTGCTCCGGCGGAAATGCGCCTTTTTTCATAAAA
>CAZBOR010000208.1:0-2321 GCA_964493585.1 uncultured Oscillospiraceae bacterium | reverse complement strand
CCGGTGGACAGCAGCGCCGTCACGGCAGCGGTCCTGCTGTCCCAGCTCACGCTGGAGGAGAAAATATGCCAGCTCCTTTTTGTGACCCCGGAGGCCCTGACGGGCTACAGCGCCGTCACCCAGAGCGGCAGCGCCACGCAGGAGGCCATCAACAGCTATCCCGTGGGCGGCATCGTCTACTTCTCCGCCAATCTGGTGACCGCAGAGCAGACCGCCGAGATGATCTCCAACACCCAGAGCTACGCACGCGCACGGACGGGCGTGGGCCTGTTCATCGGCGTGGACGAGGAGGGCGGCTCCGTGGCCCGTCTGGCGGACAACCTGGGGACCACCGCCTTTGAGGACATGGCCGTTTACGGCGCCCAGGGCGATACCTCCGTGGCCTACGAGATCGGCGCGACGCTGGCCGCAGACCTGAGATCCATGGGCTTCAATGTGGATTTCGCGCCGGTGGCGGACGTCCTGACCAACGACGACAACCAGGTGGTCCGGTACCGGAGCTTCGGGTCCGACCCGGAGCTGGTGTCCGCCATGGTGTCCAGCGAGGTCCAGGGTCTGCTGGATGGCGGCGTGCTCTGCGCGCCCAAGCACTTCCCCGGACACGGCAGCACCGGCGGCGACACCCATGACGGCTTCGCCGCCACGGACCGGACCATGGAGGAGCTGGAGGAATGTGATCTCAAGCCCTTCCGGGCGGCGATCCTCGCCGGCGCGCCCATGATTATGGTGGGCCACATGACCATGACCGCCCTGGACAGCGAAAATCCCGCCTCCCTCTCCGGCACCATTGTCACGGGACTTCTGCGGGAGCAGCTCGGCTATGACGGCATCATCATCACGGACGCCCTCAACATGGGGGCCATCACGGACCTGTGCTCCTCCGGCGAGGCCGCTGTCCGGGCGCTGGAGGCGGGCTGCGATATGCTGCTGTGCGTTCCCAGCGTGGAGACCGCTGTCAGCGCCATCACCGCCGCCGTGGAGGAGGGCCGGCTGACCGAGGAGCGCATCGACGAAAGCGTCCGCCGCATCCTCACGGCCAAGGTCCAATACGGCATCGCCTCGTGACCTGCGCTGCTTCACAAAAAGTTCATAATTTCCCTCTTTACAAATCCCGCCGCCTGTGATAGAATCTAACCGTAATCAATAATGATTATCATTTATATTAAGGTGGTGAGACCGTGAAGCAGCGGTTCAGCAAAAAGCGGCAGGCCATATACGACTGTCTCTGTGCCACCGGCACACACCCCACAGCCGATTGGATCTATCAGCAGCTCCGGCCCAGCTTTCCCGATCTCAGCCTTGCCACGGTCTACCGGAACCTCGGCCAGCTCAAGGCCGCCGGGCTGATCCAGTCGGTGGGCGTCGTGGCCGGACAGGAGCGGTACGACGCCAAGCTCCATCCGCACTCCCACTTCATCTGCACCCGGTGCGGCTCCGTGCTGGACCTGATGGAGCTTCAGCTCCCGGATGATCTGACCGCCCAGGCGGAGGCCGCCTCCGGCTGTAAGATCACCGGACATTCCCTGCGGCTGACGGGTCTTTGTCCCCGCTGCCGCCAGGACGCTATGTAGGAAACGGGCCATCCCCGTTTACAAATCAATTCACATTATGGAGGTAAAGTATTATGGCAAAGTTTGTATGTACTGTTTGCGGTTATGTGTACGAAGGCGAGACTCCCCCTGAGAAATGTCCCCTCTGCGGCGTCGGCCCGGAGAAGTTCAAGAAGGTGGAGGGCGAGCTGACCCTGGCCGCCGAGCATGAGTTCGGCGTCTACGGCAAGACCGTGGCCGGCAACGCCGCCGTCTCCGACGAGGATAAGGCGTATATCCTGGAGCAGCTCAAGGCCAACTTCAACGGCGAGTGCTCCGAGGTAGGTATGTACCTGTGCATGGCCCGTGTGGCCCATCGGGAGGGCTATCCTGAGATCGGCCTGTACTGGGAGAAAGCCGCCTATGAGGAGGCCGAGCACGCCTCCAAGTTCGCCGAGCTGCTGGGCGAGGAGCTGGAGCCGAACATGACCAGCTCCACCAAGAAGAACCTGGCCTGGCGTGTGGACTGCGAGTACGGCGCCACCGAGGGCAAGGTCGAGCTGGCCACCTGCGCCAAGAAGAACGGTCTGGACGCCATCCACGACACCGTCCATGAGATGGCCCGCGACGAGGCACGGCACGGCAAGGCCATGGCCGGTCTGCTGAAGCGGTACTTCGGCGAATAATTCATAGAAAAACCGGGAAGCACCGAAATGCTCGCATTTCGGTGCTTCCCCTTATCCCGCTAGGCCTCCAGCTCCAGCTCATAGGTGCAGAGGTAGAACAGGAACG
>CAZBOR010000207.1:0-2334 GCA_964493585.1 uncultured Oscillospiraceae bacterium | reverse complement strand
GGGTCATATCTATTTACACCGCAGAAATGATTTCGCGGATTTTTCGAGAAACCTCTTGACTTTCCATCTTTTTATGGTATAATAACAACCGTTTCTTGGACGATTAGCTCAGCTGGTAGAGCATTCGCTTGACGTGCGAAGGGTCAGCGGTTCGAGTCCGTTATCGTCCACCATCCTGTGCAAGCAGAATAGATGCCATGAACAAAACCGCCGATTTCTCGGCGGTTTTGTTCCGTTTTCTGCGAAAAACAGGCTCCATCAAGCATCCTATCCATTCGTATCGACCAGATGGATGTCCCCGCTTGTGGTGGAGACAGACAGGACGTACGGACCGGAGCTGTCACAGCCGGACACCTCCACGCTACCGGAATGGGTGGAGGTATCCGCCCGGTGGGCCGGAGCGCCCGCCAGATGGATGGAGATGTCGCCGGAGGTGCTCTCGGCGTAGATGTCCCGGCACACTGTGGCGGCTTCCAGGGAAATATCCCCGGAGGTGGAGTTCAGGCTCAGGCCCCCAAGCGTGGACACAGTTTCCATGGAGATGTCGCCGGAGGCGGTGTCGCAGCGGACCGCGCCGGATACGGCGGAGGCCACCGTGACGGCGGACAGCTCCATATCTCCGGAGGTGCTACCGCATTGTAAGGCGCCGCCGATCTCCAGACCCGCCAGCTCCGTTTCCCCGGATGCGGTGGAAAGCGTGGCGTTTCCATCCAGAGTCCCGTCCCGCAGGGTCACGTCCCCGGAGGTGGCGCTGGCATCCAGATTCAGAACAGAGAACTCCGACAGAAACACATCGCCGGATGTGGTGGATAGCTGCAAAGCTGCGGCGGTGATATTTTGGGCGCGGACATCGCCGGATGTGGTCGCCACATGGACGGAAACCTGCTCCGGCAGATAGATCGTCACCGTGGGATAGGACGAATTACTCCAAATCTGAATTTTCAGCAGGTCCGGCCATTGGACACCGGAGGAGAGAAGGGTGGAGGAGAAGGAGTAGGTCTGCGTGCCGTCCTGGGCGCTGTCCGTCAGCTCGCAGCGGTAGTCCCGGTCCTCCTGGGGGGTGTAGGAGATGTGCAGGTCCCCGTCCGGAGAGGGCTGGAGCAGCACGTCCTCGGAGGACAGGCTGATATTGAGCTGCGTGAGCTGTTCGGCGGGAACATCCAGAGTTTCCTCTGTTCCGGCCGGAGACGTGCGGATGTCACCGATCGCGCCGGCGGCGCAGCCCACGGCGGAAAGAACAGCGCCAGCCGCGAGACACACAGCACCTACGATCAGGCACAGTCTGGAAAATCGTTTCATCAGGCTCTCTCCTTTCTTATCCGGCGGAAACAGCGCCCATGGAGGCGCGCAAAGCCACGAATCAGCCGAAGCGCGGCGGGCAGCAGCAGGGCTCCTGCGCCCAGACACAGCAGACAGACGCCCAGGCACAGTACCCGCGTGGCCGTTGTATTGGGGGTCGTACCCAGCAGCACCGCGGACACAGACCCGATGATGCCGGCGAGAACCAGGGATGCCACCACGATGGCCAGGGACCCCAGCAGCGCCCAGACCGTGATGTACAGGGCCAGGGCCACGGAGAGCGCGGCAGCGCCCAGGCTCAGCCAGATGGGGCTGCCCAGCACCAGCAGGACGATGACGCCGGGGGTGAACCGGCGCTTGGGCTGGGGTATATCAGCCCCCGGCGGCCCCGGCGCGGCGGGAGTGTCCGGCTCCATCTGCAAGTGTCTAGAGGCCAGCTCGGAGATGGGGCCGAGGGATTCGATGGCGGCGGCCTCCGTCATGCCATCCTCCATCCGGTCGTCGATGGCCTCCGCATAGTAGTTCAGTATGCCCTGAACCTCCGCCGGCGGCAACGGATGAAGCTGCTGGCCCAGAGCGTTGATAAATTCAAGCTTGGTCATGGTCATATTCCCCTTTGATAAATGAATAGAGCTTCATGATGCCCTCCCATTCCCGCAGAAAGTCCGCGATCCGCTCCACGCCCTTGGGCGTGATGCTGTAGTATTTCCGCAGACGGCTGTTGTGCTCCTGGGTGTAGGTGGTCAGACAGCCGCCGGCCTCCATGCGGCGTAGAATGGGATAGAGCGTGGATTCTGAGATAGCCATATAGGGCGAAATATCCTTGATGATCTGATAGCCATAGGAATCCGCCCGGAGCAGCGCGGACAGCACACAGACATCCAGGATGCCGCGCTTGAGCTGCGTATCCATAGTATACCTCCTCACGCCTTATACTATATAACGCACAGTATTATTTGTCAAGAGGTATTTTGCGGCCCCGGCAGCATCATGCTGCTTCTCAAAAAATTGGGTCATATCTATTTACACCGCAGA
>CAZBOR010000206.1:0-2413 GCA_964493585.1 uncultured Oscillospiraceae bacterium | reverse complement strand
GGTCCGCCGGCCTTGGGGCTCATGTTGGGGTCGTCGTTAGGAAATGCCTGCAAGATCACGCCGATCTTGCTGTTGAGGGTGGCGTTGTCGATCTTCATGGTCACGCCCCGGCCCTTGACCTGGAGCACGGCCCGCTCGGTATTGAACACGGAGCCGTCATTGATGAGCAGCGTACCCTGGCCGTTGCCGCCGTGGCACATGACGCCCACCTTGCCGGAGTTCACGGTGCAGCCGGTGAAGGTCGCGCAGCCCTCCATGCACATGATGACCGGATAGTTGCCCATATTCAGGGTGCAGCGGGTGAACTGATCCAGGCAGTCGCCGATGGAGTACGCGCCGTAGCCGCAGTTCTCGGACTCCAGCAGGCAGTCGTTGAGGTACAGCCGCGCCACCTTGGTGGCGTCCGTGGACATACAGCCCCAGTTCTCGCATTTGATGTGGCAGCGGTTGTAGGTGGCGGTGGCGCTGTCCACCAGATTGGTGGCGCGGACCCGGCCCGTGAGACCCAGCATCCACGGCACCTTGCTCATGCCGACGATATTGTTGGGCTTGGTGCCGTCCTTGACGAACAGCTCGGAGTCGTTGACCTCCAGAGTGGCCTCCTCACGGCCCACCACGGTGGTGCGGATGGAGCCGACGGTGTGGATCTTGGCCCGGTTGACGGTGACGTTGGAGGTGCCGGCGGCGGTGATGCCCGCGCCGTGGCCCACAAAGTCGTTGCCGCCGTTGCCGATGAGGGTCATGGTGGCGTCGTTGATGGTCACATGGCTGTCGCCGTCCACATAGATGCCGCCGAAGTTGTCGGTCTGGGAATCCACGGTCAGGCCGTCCACGGTGCTGTCCGTGACGGCGCCGGCCAGCATGGCGGCGGCCACGGATTTCTCCGGGATGTATTTGCCGCCGGAAATCACAACGGCGTTGGCCATTTCAAAGTGGTCCACGCGGCCGTGGTTTTCATAGTCCACGGACACAGGCTCGCTGACGGTGAGCACGATATTGCCGGTGTACTGACCGGGCAGCGGCTCGGTGGTCACACCGTCTACCGTCAGGGTCAGCAGCTTGCCCGCAGGGGCCGCCAGGACGGCGTCCGGCGCGATGGTCAGGCTTTGCAGGGTCTCAGTCGCCTCCACCACATACCGGCCGGAAATGATTTTTTCATTCATAGGGGATCTCTCCTTTGGCGCAGGGCGCAATACTCGATATTTTCATATCATAATACAAAGTATAAAAGGGCTTTGGGGGCCTGTCAAGCGGATAGAAACAAATGCAACGAAATGGGCAAAATAAGGACAATGCCGTCAGGCACCCAGATACTGCCGGAGCTGCGCCTCCCTGGCATGGGCCTGGTCCACGCCGGACTGCCACAGGGCCTTGATCTTATTCAGATCCTTCTCCATCCGGGAGAAGCCCTCGGTGTTGTAGGGCAGGAACAGGAATACGTCTCCCTGCTGCTCCAACCGGAACAGCTCCTCCCGCTGGCGGTTATAGACCTCCGCCCGATGCTTCAGCGCGTCCACAAAGGCCGGGTATTTCCGATACATCCGGGCCGCCGCCGTCAGGGCCTTTTCCTGCTTTTTCTCGTAGGCCCGCTCCCTGGTGGCCACCACAATGACCTTGTCGCAGCCCGCGTCCAGCACCCTGCGGAAGGGGATCGGGTCCGACACGCCGCCGTCCATACAGGAGATACCGTCCACCTCCAAAATGGGGAACAGCATCGGCAGCGCGCAGGTGGCCCGCAGCACCTGGCAGGTCCTGTCCTCCGGGTCCACCGGGAGATAGGCCGGGCCGCCGGTCTCCACGTCTGTGACCACGGCCTCCACCACGCCGCGGTGCTCCGCCAGCGCCGCGTAATCAAAGGGCAAAAGCCGGTTGGGGATCTCATCGTAGATGAAATCCAGGTTGTAGTAGCAGTTGTTCAAGGGGTTGAGCATATGGCTGGAGCCCATATATCGGTCGTCGTTGATGTAATTCAGCAGAATGTTCAGATTCCGTCCCCGCTGCCGGGAGACGTAGCTGACCCCGTAGGCGATGCCCGCAGACACGCCGGTGACATGGTCCGCCATAATGCCCAGGTCCAGCAGACCGTCGCAGACCCCGGCCGAGAAAATCGTGCGGTTGGCGCCGCCTTCCAATGCAAGTCCGAGCTTCATAGTACCATCCTTCCTGTTCCGTTTCTTATATCATACCGTTTTCCGGTGAAAAAAGTGTGAACATACCGTAAAATGATCGGATGCTTGCCGCGCCCTTTTTTGTGTCACGAGTGCTTTTTCCATGTGGCGGGCAGGAAGAAAATCAGCAGCGGGAATATCTCCAGCCGTCCGGCCAGCATATCAAAAATCAGGACCAGCTTGGACAACCGGGAAAAGCCGCAGAAATTCCCCGCCGGACCCACCGCGCCCAGGCCGGGACCGAT
>CAZBOR010000205.1:0-2418 GCA_964493585.1 uncultured Oscillospiraceae bacterium | reverse complement strand
CGCAATTTTTTGGCATTTCCGGTCGAGCCGTTTCTGCCCTGATTACAGCGCAGGCGCATCGGCTTCTCCAGGCCGGTCCCATCAAATGTATCCCAGCTTTTTCGCTTCAAAGGTCAGCTCCTCCCGGAAATCCGGGTGGGCGATCTGAATGAGCTGCACTGCCCGCTCTTTGACGGTGCGGCCCCGCATATAGGCCACGCCGTATTCCGTGATGATGATGTCCGCCACGTTGCGGGAGATGGTGACGACGGCGCCTGGGGTCAGAATGGGCTTGATTTTGGAGATCGTGCCGCCCTTTGCCGTGGACGCCATGGCGATGATGCCTCTGCCGCCCTTGGAGTGCTGGACGCCATAGGCAAAGTCAAAGGCGCCGCCGGTGCCGGAATACTGCCTGGGGCCGATGCTCTCCGAGCAGATCTGGCCGGTCAGGTCGATTTCCATGGCGGTGTTGATGGAGACCATATTGTCTATGCCGGCAATCACAAAGGGGTCGTTGGTGTAGCTGGCCTGCCGGAACCAGGTTCCGGGATTTTCCTCCATGATACGGTAGAGCTTCTCGTCTCCGAGGATGAAATTGCCCACGTGCCTGCCCGTGTCGATGTTCTTCCTGGCCCCGGTGATGACGCCCGCCTCGATCAGGTCTCCCATGACCGGGGTAAACAGCTCCGTATGCAGGCCCAGATCCTTTTTGTCAAAGAAGGAGTTGCCCACCGCATCGGGCATTCCGCCCAGGCCCAGCTGGATGCAGTCCCCATCGTGGACAAAGTCCGCGGCGTAGGCCCCGATCTTCAGGTCCGTCTCCGTTGGGACGGAGCGCACATCGTAGATGGTGGCGGGATAGTCCGCCTCCACGATCATATCCACCTTCTCCAGCGGAATCGCAAGGGCTCCGCGGAAACGGGGGAGATTGGGATCCACCTCCAGAATGACCGTCTCCGCGTGAAGATAGGCGTCCTCCTCAAACATACCGCTGCCGGAGAGGAAGAAGTTTCCGTTTTCGTCCATGGGCGTGGCGGCGGCGATGAATTTGTTGATGACCGGCTTATATTCCGTCCGGCGGCGCATCATGTCGTGGAGGTTAGAGGGAAGATGGGACACCAGGCCCAGCTTCTCCGCCTGACGGAGCGCCGCGTCATAAAGGTGGCAGACCATGTTCAGCCGCCCCTTCAGCTCCGGCATCTCCATAAAGGGATAGACGTAGCCGCTGCCGCGCTTTCCTTTGATTAGCTCGATATTCTGAAGCTTCGGTGCGACCCGGTGGAAATTTTCGTAGAAGAGCTGGGGCTCACAGAGCTCCCCGCCGCCGCAGATCACGTCCCCGTCCCGAATCGTTGCCAGCATATCCTCCAGCGTGCCGACCTTTTCCTGATATTCGTTCCTTCGATCCATAGGCAACTTCCTTTTCATATTTATTCCATTCTATCTTACCACAGATATACGCCGGGGTCTAATGCCAAAAACCATTGAGATAAGATAAATAAAATGTTATAATAAGAAAAAACAGGACCGGAGGACAACCTATGACTTCTCTGCAAATCCAATATTTTCTGACCGTGGCGGACTCCATGAGCTTTTCACGGGCCGCGCAGGCCATGTTTGTCTCCCAGCCTTCCGTCAGCCGGCAGATCAAACAGCTGGAGTCGGAGCTGGGCTGCACGCTCTTTGACCGGACAAGAAGGAAATCCCTCAGCCTGACCGCTGCGGGCATGGTATATCTGGATGCGTTCCGGAGAATGCAGACCCAGCTCTCTCAGGCCGGCGCGTCGGCCCGGTCCCTTGCGGCGCATACGCCCCTGCGGCTGCGGGTGGGCGTAGGCAGCGGATGGGATCTGAGCAACATTCTGAGGGAGGCCAGAGAGGAGATAATTTCCGGCTATCCCCAGGCCGCGATCACCTTTGAAAGCTATGACTTTCGGGATCTGCGGCAAATGGTGAAAGCCGGGTCGCTGGATGTGATCCTCTGCACCAGGACCAGCCTGATGGACTTCGACGGACTGGAGGTGTTTCAGATCGCCAATCTGGAGAGCCGGGCCTATGTCCGGAAGGGGCTGCTCCGGCCGGAGGGCGCTCCGCTCCGGGCATCTGATTTTGAGGGGAAAACCCTCCTGATGCTCCCGGAGGAGGAATCCCCCATGGCCATGGAACTGGCGCTTTTGCAGTTCCAGGCCCGTCAGGTCACGGTGAACCCCCGCTATATGCCGAACCGGGACAGTATTCTCCAGGCGATGCTCCTGGGCGAAGGCGTGACGGTGTTCGATCAGTATGTGCGGTTCAGCCGGGACGCAAGGCTGGACTGGTTCAATCTTGAGGATGACATTCCCGTCTGCCTTGTGTGGAGCGAGGGCAACTCAAATCCGCTGATCCATCTGTTTGCGGATTCCATGACGGAGCATATGAAAAAATAGGGCCAAGAGCCGC
>CAZBOR010000204.1:0-2435 GCA_964493585.1 uncultured Oscillospiraceae bacterium | reverse complement strand
TGGCCGATGGAGATGGCGCCGCCGTTGACGTTGACCTTGCTCATGTCGAAGTGCAGCTCGCGGGCCACAGCGATGGACTGAGCGGCGAAGGCCTCGTTGGCCTCGATCAGGTCCATGTCATCGATGGTCAGGCCGGTCTTAGCCAGCGCGGCGCGGGTAGCGGGGATGGGGCCGGTGCCCATGATCTTGGGATCGACGCCGCCCTGACCCCAGGCGAGCAGCTTCGCCATGGGCTTCAGGCCGTACTTCTTGACCGCCTCGCCGGAGGCCAGCACGATGGCGGCAGCGCCGTCGTTGACGCCGGAGGCATTTCCGGCGGTGACTCTGGGCTGACCGGCATCCGCGGCGGGTCCCTTGATCTCGGTGGCGTCAAAGGTCAGCGTGACGGGGCCCTCGGCGTTCTTATCGCCGGCGGCGATCTTCCTGCCCTGCTCCTGGATGGCGGCGGACTCCGGACCAACGGGGAACGCGCCCTTCAGCTTTGCCAGGGACTCCAGATTGGTGGAGGCACGGGGGAACTCGTCCACCTTGAACTCCACGACCTGCTTCTTGACCTTCACAGGCACGGGAACGATCTCGTCGTCAAAGCGGCCGGACTGCTGGGCAGCGGCGGTCTTGGCCTGAGAGGAGGCCGCGAACTCATCCAGATCCTGGCGGGTGATGCCCCACAGATCGCAGATGTTCTCTGCGGTGGTACCCATGTGATAGTTATAGAAAGCGTCCCACAGGCCGTCCTTGACCATGGTGTCCACCATCTTGGTGTCGAACATACGGGCGCCGCCGCGTCCGGCGGGCATGGCATAGGGGGCCATGGTCATGTTCTCGGCGCCGCCGCAGACGACCACATCCGCGTCGCCGGCGAGGATGGCGCGGCCAGCCTCGATCACGGACTTCATGCCGGAGCCGCAGACCATACCCACGGTGTAGGCGGGGGTGGACAGGGGCAGGCCGGCCTTGACGCTGACCTGACGGGCCACGTTCTGGCCCTGGTTGCCGGTGAGGATGCAGCCGAACATCACTTCGTCCACGTTCTCAGGGGCCAGTCCGGCGCGCTTGACAGCCTCCTTGACCACAATGGCGCCCATATCGGCGGGAGCCACGTTGGTGAGGCTGCCCTGGAACTTGCCTACGGCAGTTCTGCAGCAGTTTACAACATACAGTTCTTTCATGTAAAATACCTCCATATTCGATTTGCCCGAAACCGGGCAATATTGCAGGATTCCGAAAATATTATACGGCACGATTTCCGAAACGTCAACCTTTATAAGAAAAAAGTCGCGGAAATCCGCTGGGACGGGCTTATTGCGTGGAGTCCGTATAGGAGATGCCCTTTTCCTTTGCCAGGTTCCCCAGACGGCGCTTGATCCTGGTCCAGCTGTCTCCCGCGCCCTCCACGGCGCTCTGGCTCAGGTAGACCGACCCGCCGGGCGTGTCCATGCGGAGGGCCTCCTCCCGAACGGTCCTGCGGCCCAGAAGGCCGGAACGTGTCTCCGTGGTGTACAGCTCCAGGGCGGTGATGCTGCTCTTTGCCATGCCGCTCCCTCCTCGTAAAATAAGGTTTTCCTATAATATAGCGCATCCCACCGGAAAAAACAAGCGGAACCGATCGCGAAGGGCAGGAAAAACCCGCCAGGGACGCGATCCTCTCCCGATTTTCACGAAATTCGTTCAGAAGTGCTTGCAATCCTATGGAAATATGGTAAAATAAGAAGACAATCATAATACGTAAGGAGTTGTTTGTTGTTGGAAACCTGTTTTCTGATTGGCTTCGCGGGCGCTCTGGTCGCGCTGCTGTTTGCACTGTATCAGCGCGGCGTCGTGATGAAGCACTCTGAAGGCAACGACAAAATGGTCGAGATCGCACAGGCCATTCGGGATGGCGCCAACGCCTACCTGAAGAACCAGTACAAGACCGTGGCAAAGGTGTTTGCCGTGGTGTTTGTGATCCTGCTCATTATGGCGTTCGCCACGGGCGGCGAGATGCTGTCCAAGTTCACCCCCTTCGCATTTGTCACCGGTGGTATCTTCTCCATGCTGGCTGGCTTTATCGGCATGAAGATCGCCACGAACTCCAACGCCCGGACCGCCCAGGCTGCCTCTGAGAGCCTGAACAAGGGCCTCCGGGTGGCCTTCTCCTCCGGCTCTGTCATGGGCTTCACCGTGGTGGGCCTGGGAATGCTGGATGTGACCATGTGGTTCTGCATCCTGCACTTCGCCTTTGGCATCGACGATCCCAGCACCCTTGGCAATATCATGGTCATGAACGGCATGGGCGCGTCCTTTATGGCGCTGTTTGCCCGTGTGGGCGGCGGCATCTACACCAAGGCCGCTGACGTTGGCGCGGACCTGGTGGGCAAGGTGGAGGCCGGTATCCCGGAGGACGATCCCCGGAACCCCGCCACCATCGCCGACAACGTGGGCGACAACGTGGGCGA
>CAZBOR010000203.1:0-2499 GCA_964493585.1 uncultured Oscillospiraceae bacterium | reverse complement strand
TGCGTGCCGACGATAGTATACGGGTGACTGTATGTGAAAATAGGTGATGCCAACATCAGATTCCGTCCTCCAATCGGAGGGCGGTTTCTTTTTCTATTCTGTGTGCCTGGACAAAAAATGTTCACACTTTAAAGTATTTACGAAACAGAAAAAACGTGATAAAATAAGGGTGCAACCTGTAAAGGAGGGAACGGCATGATCAAAAATCCGTCAAAGGAGGCCAGCATGGCGCTCTATCAGGAAATCATAGCCCTGGATGATGTGGATGCTTGCTATCGTTTTTTTCAGGATTTGTGCTCTATTACGGAGCTGCGGGCCATGGAGCAGCGGTTTGACGTGGCGAAGCTGCTCTACGAGGGAAAGGTCTATACCGAAATCGTAAAGCAGACCGGCGCCAGCAGCGCTACCATCAGCCGTGTGAATCGGGCGCTGAAATACGGGGAAAATGGGCTTTTCGACGCATTGGAAGGGGAAAAATGACGGGAAATGGCCGGAAGGGAATAACCCTAAAATGAAAACTTGAACGTGGCAACTTGCATAAAAAATGAAATAGACGGGAAAAACTTTCGTATGAATCGTCAAAAATGAAATTTTGCCTTGACAACTGGCAGAATTGTGCTATACTAGTGCCATCAAGCAAAGGCGCTGATATTTCGTGAAAACGAAGTATCGGCGCCTTTTTTGATTTGAATGGCCGTTCAAGTCGAAGCTCCAAAAAAATATTTAGGAGGAAAAGGTTATGACGGAAGAAATCTTGAGCGCCATCAACGGCGAAGTGTTTTCCGTATGGTTTTTGATCGGCGCGGCATTGGTGTTCTGGATGCAGGCGGGCTTTGCCATGGTGGAGACCGGCTTTACCAGAGCCAAGAATGCGGGCAATATCCTGATGAAAAACCTGATGGATTTCTGCATCGGAACTGTCATGTTCATTCTGATCGGCTTCAGCCTGCTGCTGGGCGAGGACCTGGTAGGACTGATTGGCAAGCCGGGATTCGACATTTTTACAGCCTATGAATCGTTCAATTTTTCCGATTTTGTGTTCAACCTGGTGTTCTGCGCCACCACCGCTACCATCGTTTCCGGCGCTATGGCGGAGCGTACCAAGTTCCTGAGCTACTGCATTTACTCCGCGGTGATCTCCGCGCTGATCTATCCCATTGAGGCCCACTGGATTTGGGGCGGCGGCTGGCTGTCCCAGTTGGGTTTCCACGATTTTGCCGGCTCCTGCGCCATCCATATGGTGGGCGGCATCTCCGCCCTGGTGGGCGCGAAGATGCTGGGGCCCCGGATCGGCAAGTTCAAGAAGGACAGCAAAGGCAAAATTACCGGAGTCAACGCCTTCCCCGGACACAATCTGCCCATCGGCTGCCTGGGCGTGTTCATTCTCTGGCTTGGCTGGTATGGCTTTAACGGCGCTGCCGCCACCAGTGTGGACCAGCTCGGCTCCATCTTCCTGACCACCACCGTCTCCCCGGCGGTCGCCACCGTGGTCTGCATGATTTTCACTTGGCTCAAGTACGGCAAGCCCGATGTCTCCATGTGCCTGAACGCCTCCCTGGCGGGCCTGGTGGCCATCACCGCGCCCTGCGATGTGACAGACTGCTTTGGCGCCATCTGCATCGGCGCTGTGTCCGGCCTGCTGGTGGTGTTCGGCGTGTGGCTGCTGGATTATAAGCTGCATATCGACGATCCCGTGGGCGCCGTGGCAGTCCACTGTGTGAACGGCATTTGGGGCACTCTGGCCGTGGGCCTGTTCGCCACCAATACCGCGCCCGGCTACAGCATTGCCAACGCTGCGGGCGAGGAGATCGTGGGTCTGTTCTATGGCGGCGGATTTGAGCTGCTGGGACTTCAGCTGCTTGGCTTTATCTCCGTGGCGGCATGGACAGTGGTGACCATTAGCCTTACGTTCCTGATTATCAAAAAGCTGGTGGGTCTGCGTGTCAGCGCCGAGGAGGAGATCGAGGGCCTCGATCCCACCGAGCATGGCCTGGCCTCCGCGTACTCCGGCTTTGTAATCAGCGAGCAGAGCTTTGCGGGCGTTTCCGGGGAGGTAAGGACTGTGACCGGGACCACCCCTGTGGCGCAGGCCGTCCCCGTGGTCAAGGCGCCCAAGCCGGAGCGCACGGACGGCGAGAAGTACACCAGACTCTCCATCGTGTGCAACCAGTCCAAGTTCGAGCAGCTTAAAGCGGAGATGTCCCAGATCGGCGTCACCGGCATGACCGTTACGCAGGTCATGGGCTGCGGCGTTCAGAAGGGCAAGACGGAGTATTACCGTGGCGTTCCGCTGAACATGAACCTGCTGCCGAAGCTGAAGGTGGATATTGTGGTTTCCACGGTCCCGCCGGAATCGGTGATCGCAGCCGCAAAGAGCGCCCTGTACACAGGTCATCCCGGCGACGGCAAGATTTTCGTTTACGACGTGGAGGACGTGGTCCGGGTCCGCACCGGCGAGAAAGGCGTGGCCGCCTTGACAGGCCCTGAGGAATAAAGCTG
>CAZBOR010000202.1:0-2507 GCA_964493585.1 uncultured Oscillospiraceae bacterium | reverse complement strand
TGAGAAAAAGGAGGCGGTCTGATATGATGAAGCACCCCATGAAACAACCCGGCATCGCCATCAACTCTGCCCGCTGCATGGCCTGCTATGCCTGCTTTATGGCCTGCAAGGACGAGCACTGCGGCTGGGATTCCGCGCTGACCAAATCCCAGCCGGAGATGGGACAGTACTGGATGAACATCAAGGAATGGGAGCGCGGGGACAACGAACGGCGCATCAAGACCGCCACGGTCCCCACCCCGTGCAGCCACTGCGCCTACCCCGCCTGTCAGGCGGCGGCCACCGTGGAGGGCGCGGTCTACAAGCGTCCCGACGGCATTGTTATCATTGACCCGGAGAAGTCCAAGGGTCAGAAGCAGATCGTGGACGCCTGTCCCATCGGCGCGATCTACTGGAACGAGACCGAGCAGATTCCCCAGAAATGTACCATGTGCGCCGAGCTGCTGGACGATCCCGACTACCCCGGCTATGAGCCGCGCTGCGTGGAGGCGTGTCCCAACCAGGCGCTGGTCTTTGGAGACCTGGCGGACCCCGACAGCGAGATCAGCAAGCTCATCGCCGCCAATAAGGTCACGCAGCTTGAGGGCCTCGGCGATATGCCCACCAGCGTGGTCCATCTGAACATCCCCAGCACGTTCCTGGCCGGCACCGTCGCCTATCCCAAGGAGCTGGAGGAGGTCTGCATCGGCGCAAAGGTGAAGATCACCTGTCAGGAGACCGGCGAGACCCACGAGATGGAGACCAACTGGGCCGGCGACTATGAATTTGAGGACCTTCCCAAGGGTAAGACCTGGACGGTGGAAATCACCTTCCCGGGGTTCAAGCCCGTGGAATACCGGGGGGAGCGTACCGACCACGACCACTATGTAGGCATCACCTACCTGGAACAGGAGTAAGCCGGATAAGCCAGCCCCACGCCATGTGGGGCTGGCAAACAGGAAATTCGTGGCACGTCATTACCGCAGAGGGTCTGCGGTAATGAGGAACCATGAGCGTTTATATTATCACGATCAAGAGAGGAAGTATTTTTGTATGGAACTTCGTAATGTCGTCGTTGTGGACGGCTGCCGGACTGCCGTGGGCAAGTTCGGCGGGGCGCTGAAGCCTGTCAGCGCCTATGACATGGCCTGCACGGTTATGAAGGGATGCCTGGACCGCACCGGCATCGACCCCAAGGAGATCGACGAGGTCATCATGGGCCAGTGCCGCCAGACCTCGGACGAGCCGAATATTGCCCGCGTGGCCGCGCTGAAGGTGGGGATTCCCGCGTCCACCTCCGCCCATACCGTCATGCGCCAGTGCGCCTCCGCCATGACCGCCGTGCAGAACGGCGCCATGCAGATCATGACGGGCCTGTCCGATGTGGTGCTGGCCGGCGGCACGGAATCCATGTCCAACGCCGTGTTCTATGTGCGTAATGCCCGCTGGGGCCTCGGCACGGGGAATGTGGAGCTGGTGGACGCCGTGACCGAGGGACAGTTCCGGTCCCAGCCCCAGGAGATGTATGGCCGATACAACATGGGCGCCACCGCCGAGAACATCGCCGAGACGCTGGGCATCACCCGCGAGGAGCAGGACGCCTTTTCCCTGGCCTCCCAGCAGAAGGCCATCGCCGCCATTGACGCGGGCCGTTTCAAGGATGAAATTGTGCCGATCACCGTACCCCAGGGCCGCAAAAAGCCGCCCATCGTCTTTGACACCGACGAGTTCCCCAAGCGGGACACCAGCATGGAGAAGATGGGCAAGCTGAAGCCCTGCTTCAACATCACCACCGACGACCAGGGCCGCATCTGGAACGACTCGGAGCTGACCGGAAGCGTCACCGCCGCGTCCTCCTCCGGCCGCAACGACGGCGCGTCCGCCATGCTGCTGATGACCGAGGAGAAGGCCAAGGAGCTGGGGCTCAAGCCCATCTGCAAGATCATCGGCATGGGGACTGCGGGCTGCGATCCCCGGACCATGGGCCTTGGCCCCGTATACGCCGTGCCGAAGGCTCTGAAAAACGCGGGCCTGACCATCGACGACATCCAGCTCATCGAGCTGAACGAGGCCTTTGCCGCCCAGGCCCTTGGCTGCATCAAGCAGCTTGGCTGGGAGGATAAGATGGACATCATCAACGTCAACGGCGGCGCGATCGCCCTGGGCCATCCCGTGGGTTCCTCCGGCTGCCGGATTCTGGTGACGCTCATGTACGAGATGAAGCGGCGCGGTCTCAAGTATGGCCTTGCCACCCTCTGCATCGCAGGCGGTATGGGCCAGGCCACGGTCATTGAGATGTGCGACTGACGCGACAGCTTTTCCATAGAATTATAGATTGTATTTGAAAGGATGATTTATCATGGCAAAGTCCAATAAGATCATGATCCAGGTATGCCTGTGCGGAGCCGGCACCAAGAAGGCCCAGGCGCCCACCGTTCCCTATACCGCCGACGAGCTGGCGGAGCAGATCGTCGCCTGCGCCAAGCTGGGCGCGTCCATCGCCCATATCCATGTCCGCGAGGACAAGG
>CAZBOR010000201.1:0-2559 GCA_964493585.1 uncultured Oscillospiraceae bacterium | reverse complement strand
CCTTGCTGCGGTTCCAGATGCCGTCCCACTCCTCGGCGGAGTACATCATGCCGTGGAGATAGCTGTGGGTGGATTTGATATTTTCGCACTGCTGGCTGCCAAGGGCATTGTGCAGCCGCTGCTCAAAGGTCAGTTCTTTTGACATAGGGCGCCTCCTTATCTCCAGGACCGCAGGGGGTCCGGGTGGCCGTCGGGACCATAGCTGATCGCCGGGTCATAGGTCTCATGGGGGGTATAGGTGTTGGGCATCTGCTTCGGCAGATCGTTCCAGGCCCATTTCACCACATAGGGCTTCGCCACCGTGGGCGTGCCGTAGTCGTCCTCGTAGGGATCGGGCCCCAGATCGGGCATGGGAGGCGGCCCGCCCATGGGTTCGCCGCCCTCAGCCGGCGCGTCCTCGCCCTCAGGGGGAGGCCCGCCAAAGCCGGGACCGCCCATGCCGGGGACCGGCGCGGCCGGAATGCTGAAGTCGTGCATGGACTTAATGTGCCAGATCTTCCAGACGCCGTTCTCCTTCACCAGATCCGCCAGCAGATGGCCGGAGGTCCAATAGCCCTTGGCCGTTCCGTCCTCCTGGGGGTCCGTCTGGTGTCCGTGGTCATAGGCCAGATACCGGGCGGTCTGTCCGTCGCCGGACAGCTCCACCATGACCGTGTGGTAGGTGTGGGCGTTCATGACGCTGTTGCCGTACTGGGCGTCGGGACGGGTCTTTTGCACCAGCTTAAGCTGCTCCGCACGCTTTTCCCGAATGCCGTCCACATAGTATCTGGAAATGTCCTCCATGCCTACAAAGTAGCCCAGGTTGTTCGCCAGGGACGCGGTGGCCTGATATTCCGCGCCGGCGACCCAGAGCTCCCGCAGCTCCCGCTCCCGCCAATCGTTCTGCTTGTAGTAGCAGCGGCGGCACATCAGGTCCTTGATCTCCTCCTTGTCCCAGAGGCGGACCACCAGCTCCTCATTGGTATATCTTTCATTCATCATGGTCAAATCCCCCCTCAAATGCCATAGCTGAAGGTCTCAGCCAGGGTCTCATACGGCTCCGGCAGCGGCGGCGACTGGGTAAAGGGCCGGCCGGGATAGTAATTCTCGCGCAGGACAGCTGGCACATTGGGCTGTGGGAAATGAAACTCCTTCATCGCCGCGAAGTGCGGGTCCTCCGGGAAGCTGAGGCTCTCCGCCGCCCAGTCTCCGCCGGTGGGACTGTTGATGTCCGTCAGGTACTGCATATGCAGGATGTTCCACTGTCCGTCCTCCAGCACGAAGTCCACGCAGTAATAGCCCCAGTCCCAATAGCTCACCGGGCCGGAGGGCGTGATGTCCGCGTAGGTGCCGTGGAGGCTCCAGAGGCCCTTGGCGCTCTGTCCGTCCCCGGCGATCTCAATGACGAAGGTGTCCACCGGCTTGACGCCGAGCTGGCCCACGCCGTAAAGCTCCTCCTGGGATTTGCCGGACAGCTTCTCCGGGAAGGTTTTGGCGATCAGCTCGCTGGCCAGGGCGATTTTCGCGCCCAGGGCATCGTAGTAGCCCTTGACCGCCTCCGCGCCCCGGTACCAGCCGGTGTTGACGCCCAGACACACGTCCTCCCGTTTGCTCCACCAGCGGTCGTAGATCTGGGCCTCCTCCATCATCAGGTAGCTCTGGGTCAGCTTACCCATGATATTCTGGATCGTCCGGCGGGCCTCCCAGCGGGTAAGCAGCTCTTCAGGGGTAAAATTTCGTTTCACCGTGATTCTCCTTTCACTCTGCGGAATCCGCAATTCGTTCTAATCCTTAATATAAGCGCTGGCCTCTGGTTTTTCAAGGTTCGTTTTCCATAATGGAGGTCCAATTTCATAGATAAACCCGGCCGGAGATTGGAAATTGTGCCTGGAGTACGGAAAACGATGCTTGCGGCAGGTCCCGTTTCCGGTTAAACTGAACACAGTAATTATTGGAAAGGATGATTTACATGGTCTTAGATACGCAGCTTGACGAGCTGGAGCGGGAATCCAACGCCTACGCCGCCCAGGCCGGGAAAATCAGCTTTGAAATTGAAAACCGGCAGGAGGAGCTGGAGGGCATTCTCCGGGCCTATCAGGGCATGAACGACGCCTCGGCCCAGGTGCTGCGGCACTATTTTCTGAACGGAGGCGAGCTGAAATGACCAAGGAAAGACGGCTTTTATATGTGCATAAGCTGCTCCATGAGGAGATCAAGCACCGGCAGGAGGAGCTGAAAGCCCTGCAAAAGGAGCAGGTGGCGGCCATGACGAGGCTGCTGTCCGCCCTGGCCATCGAGGAGGAGTTTGCGGCCTTCTGCCGCAGTCAGGACCCGTCGTTTCTGGCCGTGGCCCCCAACACCTGCCCCGGTCCGGAGGAGGTGCAGGCCCTGGCGGATATGCAGATCACGGCTCTGGGCTTCCCGTGTCTGCGCTTTGCGGACAATGGAAGGAGCGCCATGGGTATGTGGCTGGCGGAGACAGGGAATGGCCCCAGGGCCATCGCTGCGGAGTTCCTGCCCTGGGACGGTCAGTGGAAGCTCTGGAAGCTGATCCTGGAGCCCACCACCGACAACCTCCCC
>CAZBOR010000200.1:0-2562 GCA_964493585.1 uncultured Oscillospiraceae bacterium | reverse complement strand
TAAATTTTCAGTTGACATCGTTCCCTCCACATTATATAATAACATATAACATATATATTATATGGTTATGTTTTCCACGTCAGCAGCAAGCTCGATCTCCCATCGTCTGCGGGACAGCGGCTCCGCCCGCATCCCGCTCCCCACACCAGATTTACAAAAACACGAAAGGATAGGTCCTATGGAGTATTCGATTGAAACCCGATGTATCCACGGCGACGGAAACGCCTATTACGAGGACAAGGCCCAGTCCCTGAATTTTCCGATCTACCAGACGGCAACCTTCGTCCACACCAAAATCGGAAAGGAGGACGCCTTCGACTACTCGCGGGAGACAAATCCCACCCGGTCACAGCTTGAACGGCGGATCAGCAGTCTGGAGCACGCCGCCGAAACGCTGGCCTTTGGGAACGGCATGGCCGCCATCTCCGCGCTGATGGAGCTGTTTCGGCCAGGGGACCATATCATCTCCGGCGAGGACCTCTACGGCGGCACCAACCGCCTGATCCACACCATCAGCGAGAAAAACGGGATTCGGTTCGACCTGGTGGATACCACGAAGCTCCAGGCCATTTCCCAGTGCATCCGGCCCATGACACGGGCCATCTATGTGGAAAGCCCCACCAATCCCATGATGCGGGTCACGGATATTGCGGCTGTGGCGGAGATCGCCCACCGGCACGGGCTGCTGCTCATCGTGGACAACACCTTCCTATCCCCGTATTTCATGAACCCGCTGGATCTGGGCGCGGACATTGTGGTCCACAGCGGCACCAAGTTCCTCGGCGGTCACAACGACGCACTGGCGGGCTTTCTCTGCTTCCGGGACCCGCGCTGCGCCGCGCAGGTCCGCGAAATATCCAAGACCACTGGCGGGGCCATCACCCCCTTTGACGCATGGCTGATCCTGAAGGGCGTCAAAACGCTGGCCATCCGCATGGAACGGCAGCAGGAAAACGCCATGAAGCTCGCCCGATGGCTGAAAACAGCGCCCCATGTGACCGAGGTGCTGTATGTGGGTCTGCCGGAGCATCCCGGCTATGCCATCTCCAAAAAGCAGGCGCGGGGCTTCGGCAGCATGATCTCCTTCCGCACGGACACGGAGGAAACGGCCCGATACTGCCTGACCCACACGCGGCTCATCTCATTCGCGGAGAGCCTGGGCAGCGTGGATTCCCTGATTACCTATCCGCTGACCCAGACCCATCCGGACGTGCCGGAGGAGGAGCGAAAGCACCTCGGCATCAACGAGACGCTGCTCCGGCTCAGCGTGGGCATCGAATCCGCAGACGACCTGATCGCCGATCTAAAACAAGCCCTGGAGGTGCAGCATGGATCTGAACATTGTGACTGACCGTACCGGTACGAACAGTCTGAAATTTGACTTCGCCGTGGAGCGGGGACGTCCGGCGGACATTCTTCCCCTCTGGGTGGCGGATATGGATTTCCCGGTGGCGGAGACGATCCAGTCCGCGCTGATTCAGCGGGTTCGCCATGGGATATTCGGATACACCGAGACAAAGCAGGACTATTTCCAGGCAGTGGCAAATTGGTTCTCCGACAATCACGGCTGGCGGCCCAGCCCATCGTGGCTCGTCAAAACGCCCGGCGTGGTGTTTGCCCTCGCCATGGCCGTGAAGGCCTACACCGCTCCGGATGACGCGGTCCTGATCCAGCCGCCCGTCTATTATCCCTTCCGGGAGGTCGTAGCGGACAACGACCGGACCCTGGTGGAAAATGAACTGGTGCTCCGGAACGGACACTATGAAATCGACTTTGACGATCTGGAGCGGAAATTTCAGCAGGAGCCGGTCAAAGTCATGCTCCTGTGCTCTCCCCACAACCCCGTGGGCCGGGTCTGGACTGGGGACGAGCTGCTGCGGCTCGCCGATCTCTGTGTCAAATACGGGGTCATCCTCGTTGCGGACGAGATACACTGCGACTTCACCTTCCCCGGCCACCCCTTCACCGCCATGGGCAGTCTGTCCGGCGCCATCCGGGACCAGCTTGTCCTATGCACCTCTCCCAGCAAGACATTCAATATCGCGGGTCTGCAGGTGTCGAACATCTTTATCCCCAACGACGCTCTGCGTGAGAAATTTCAGCATCAGATGGACGCCGCCGGGTACTCTCAGCTCAACGCTCTGGGTCTGCTGGCCGCCCAGACCGCCTATGAAACGGGGAAACCGTGGCTGGAGGAGGTCCGGGCGTACATCTACGGCAATCTGAACTATCTCCGTCAGTACCTCCGGGAAAGGGTCCCGCAGGTCACTCTGGTGGAGCCGGAGGGCACCTATCTCCTATGGCTGGATTTTTCCGCCACCGGGCTCTGCGGGAATGCGTTGGATGACTTTATCACGAATCGGGCGAAGCTGTGGCTGGACAGCGGCCGGATATTCGGCGGCGCCTCCGGCCAGTTCCAGCGCATCAACATCGCCTGCCCCAGAAAGACATTGGAACAGGCGCTCAGCCGGCTGGAGGCGGCGGTACGCTCCATCCTCTGAGCCTCCCCATGACCGGGTCCCAGCGCCGTCCCGCGGGTCCCTCCTGCTGTGTTTCTTCAAA
>CAZBOR010000199.1:0-2585 GCA_964493585.1 uncultured Oscillospiraceae bacterium | reverse complement strand
TAATGCACACTAGAACCTGAATCTAGCGAGTCTACCAATTCCACCACTCGCGCATGGTTTAATTGCTAGAATATATTACTCCATAGGCGGCAAAAAGTCAAGCATTATTTTAAGAAATCTCCAGATTACCCGGAAACGGCGGCAGCTCCACGGGCGAAAAGGGGCCGATGCGTTCGGGCAGGCGCAAAAAGCACGTCCCGTCGGGCATGGTCAGACGGGCGGACCAGAGCTGGATTTCGCCGTGTCCCCCGCCGTAGCGGCCATCTCCGGCCAGGGGCAGACCGCGGGAGGCGAACTGCGCCCGGATCTGGTGGGTCCGCCCGGTCAGCAGCCTGATCTGCACCAGGGACCTGCCCTCCCCTGTCTCCAGCAGGCGGTACAGGAGCCGGGCCTCCCGGACGCCCTTCCGCGCCCTCTTCACCACATAGGTCTTGTTCCGGCCCTTGTCGTGGTACAAGAGGTCCGTCATCGCGCCACATGGCGGCTGCGGACAGCCCAGCACCACGGCCAGATACTCCTTTTGCAGCTTGCCCTGCCGGATCATACTGCTCAGCTCCGCTGCGGCCTGGGACGTCTTTGCATAGACCATCACGCCGCCCACCTCCCGGTCCAGCCGATGGACGGGATAGACGGCGGCGCCAAGCTGCGCCTCCAGCAGCGACGTCATGCAAGCCCGGGCCGGCGCGCCGCTCTGGGACAGCACGCCCCTCGGCTTGACGCACACCACCCACCGGGGTCCGTTTTCCAGCACCTCGATCTCCATTTTCCTGTCTCCTTTTTTCCGAAAAACGCGGGGAGATCTGTCATCTCCCCGCGAAAAATTCTGTTACGCGGTCCTCGGAACGCCCCAGAAGAACAGGGCCACGGTACCCGGACCGGTATGGCTGCCGATGGTGGTGCCGATGCTGTAAAGCTCCACCCTGCCGTCCAGCTTGGGGAACCGCCGCTCGATCAGGTCCGCCACGGCGCGGGCGTCCTCATAGCAGGCGGAATAGGAGATATAGCACTTGCCGCTGTAGTCCGTGCCGTCCTGCGCGTTTTCTGCCATCTTGTCCACGATGGCCTCAATGACCTTGGGCTTGGTGCGAATCTTCAGCCGCGGGATCAGCTTTCCCTCATCGTTTACATTGAGCAGCGGGCAAATCTTGAGCACCGTCCCAAACCAGCCGCTGGCCTTTGAAATTCTGCCGCCCTTGACAAAAAAGGTCAGGTCTGTGGAGAAGAACCAGTGGTGAAGCAGGAGCCGGTGCTCCAGCGCCCAGTCCCGCAGCTCGTCGATGGAGCCGCCCTGATCCCGCAGATCGGCCAGCTTGTCCATAAACAATCCAAAGCCGGAGGAGGCGCTCAGGGAGTCCACCACATAGATTTTCCGGTCCGGGTATTTGGCGGCCAGCTCCTCCCTGGCGGCATTGGCGGAGTTGTACACGCCGGAGATGCCGGAGGAAAGACACAGGTGCAGAATATCCTTTCCCGCCTCCAGCATGGGCGTGAAATAGGCCACAAACTCGTCCACGTTTACCTGGGAGGTCTTGGTCTCCGCGCCCGCTGCCATGGCGGCGTAGAATTTGTCAAAGGGAATGGTCTGCCCCAGATCGTCGGGGTACTGCACCCCGTCCATCTCATAGTGGAAACAGATAAAGGAAATATTCCGCCTTTGAAAATGCTCCAGGGTCAGGTCCGCTGTGGAGCAGCAGCTCAGCACATAGCTCATGCTCATTCCTCCAGTCATTACAAATACTATTGAATATAGTTATTATAATGACATATATAGAAAAAAGCAAGGGCTTTTTTCCAAACAGTTCAGAAAATTGCAGCCTGCGCTTGATAAAGTATGCAAAGCGTGCTATTCTCATACTGCTTTCATCAAAAAACAGCAGGAAAAGGAGCGTCGCCATGTCTGCACCCATAACCATCCGGGCCATCGCCCACATACGCAGCGATTTTCCCACCAAGTTCGGTATTCCCCGTCAGGCGGGATTGGTGAAGGAGCTGCGCGCCACCGTAATATTTGAGCCGGAATACCGGAATCCCGACGCGCTGCGGGGCATCGAGGGCTTCTCCCACCTGTGGCTGATCTGGCAGTTTTCCCAATCCGTGCGCCGGGACTGGTCGCCCACGGTCCGGCCGCCGCGGCTGGGCGGGAACGTCCGCATGGGGGTGTTCGCGACCCGGTCCCCCTTCCGGCCAAACGCTCTGGGGCTGAGCTGTGTAGAGCTGGTGGCAGTCCGGAACACCCCGGAGTACGGCGCCGTGCTGGAAGTAGCCGGGGCCGATCTGATGGACGGCACGCCGATCTTCGACATCAAGCCCTACGCTCCCTATGCCGACTGCCACCCGGAGGCCCGCGGCGGCTTCACGGAGCACGCAGATGACCTTCTGCTGGAGGTACAGTTCCCCCAGCCGCTGCTGGAGCAGATCCCGCCGGACCGCCGGGAGGCCCTGCTGGGCGTGCTGTCCCACGACCCCCGGCCCTCCTATCAGCGGGACCCGGAGCGGGTCTATGGGATGCGCTTCAGCGATTATGACATCCGGTTCCGGGTCCAGGACCGCGTGCTGACCGTGATCGAGGTCATGTAGGTTTCAAG
>CAZBOR010000198.1:0-2590 GCA_964493585.1 uncultured Oscillospiraceae bacterium | reverse complement strand
GACGGATGCGGAGGACCGGCTGCCGGCCGTGGTGCTGGAGGAATCATGGTACGGGCAGGTCTCGTTGACGGGGTCCAGGGTGTTGCAGCGGGCCTCGCTGTAGCCGCTCCTCTGGGCCATATAGCCGATGCAGTACTGCTGGTCCACCACCACGATGCCCGCGATCGGGAACTGACGGGAATAGTTCAGCAGGCCGAATTTGCCCACGGTCCCATCCTCCGCGCAGTCGCTCCCCGCCAGATGATAGGTCCCGTTGGTATAGCAGAGGCTGGCCTCCACATGGATGTCGCAATACTCCGTGGGAATGTCCTCCGCCGCGAGCTGTACGGTCACGGTCCGGTCGCCGCGCACATCGTTCTGGCACCATCCCGTGGGCAGCAGGCCGCTGTCGGCGCAGACCTCCACCTCGATGATGTCCGTGGGCTTTTCAAAGCCCGTGTCTGTCTCCGGGGTGCTGATGGTGCTGATGATCTGATTCCAGAGCACGGCCGCCGGATTGTCGATGCTCTCGTCCACCAGGACGATCTCCTGGGGGTCGTCAAAGCCGCACCAGACCACCGCCGTATATTCCGGCGTGTAGCCCGCGAACCAGCGGTCCTTGCTGTTGGAGGTGGTGCCGGTCTTGCCGGCCACGCTGACGCCCTCGATCTGGGCCTCGGTGCCGGTGCCGCTCTCCACGGTCTCCTGCATCATATAGGTCAGGTAGTAGGCGGCCTTTTCGCTCAAAACCGTTCTGGTGGTCTGGGTGTTGTCCAGCACCAGATTGCCCTCGCTGTCCAGGACCTTGGTGTAGGTCCTGGCCTTCCGGTAGACGCCGCTGTTCTCCACCGCAGCGTAGGCCGCAGTCATATCCCGGACGGTGACGCCTCGGACCATGCCGCCCAGGGCCAGGGACCAGTAGCTCTTATCCGTATACTCCACGCCGTTGAGCTCATAGTCCTCCACCAGCGTGTCCAGGCCCATTTCCGTCACCGCGTAGTCGTAGGCGTAGTCCAGGGAAAGCTCGTCCAGGACCTTCACCGCCACGGTGTTGGAGGACCGCTTCATGGCGCTGAGGATATTGGTCAGTCCGTAATAGGTGTTGTCCTCGTTCTCGGGCCATGCCGAGGAGCCGAAGGTAAAGGGCGTGTCGTCCACCACGGTGGCCGGCGTAATCAGTCCCGCGTTCAGCGCCGGGCCGTAGACGGCCAGGGGCTTGATGGTAGAGCCCGGGGACAGGAGGCTCTGGGTGGCGCGGCTCAGGGTCAGGCTGCCCGGCTTCTCGCCCACGCCGCCCACAATGGCCGAAATATCGCCCGTTTCATTGTCAATGACCACGATGGCGGACTGCATCTGCTGATAGGTGCTGTCTGTCTCCGGGATATTGTCGAGGTTTTCATAGACCGCCTCCGCTGCGGCCTGGGCCTCCACGTCTATGGTGGAATAGATCTGATAGCCGCCGCTTAAAATCATGGAGCTGATAACCTCGGAGTCGTAGTTGGTGGCGTCCACCAGATCGTTGACCACGTCCCGGATCACCTGGTCCACAAAATAGGAATAGTAGAGGGAATCGTCCTCGTATTCCGCGCCGCTGGCGGCGTATTCAAAGACCAGCGCCTCGTTCATGGCCTGGGCGTATTCCGCCTCGGTGATATACGACTGCTCCAGCATCTCCCCCAAAATCAGCTCCTGGCGGGCCTTGTTGCGCTGCCTGCACGTTTCGCTGATATAGGGATCATAGAGGGAGGGGTTGTTGGTGATGGCGATGAGGCTGGCGCACTCGGCCAGGTCCAGCTGGGAAACGTCCTTGGCAAAATAGGTATAGGACGCGGTCCGCACGCCGTAGGCCTGCTCGCCCAGATAGATGGTATTCAGGTACCACTCCAGAATTTCCTCTTTGTTATACTGCTTTTCCATCTCCAGCGCCCGGAATATCTCCACCAGCTTCCGGCGGACGGTGATCTCGTCGTCGTTGGTCAGGTTCTTCACAAGCTGCTGGGTCAGTGTGGATGCGCCGAAGGTGCTGCTGGAGCCCATAAACAGGTTCAGTCCGGCCCGCATGGTGCGGATCCAGTCCACGCCGTTGTGCTCAAAGAAACGCTTGTCCTCGATGGCCACCGTCGCATAGACCAGATCGTCCGGAATCTCGTTGTAGGAGACCCAGATCCGGTTTTCGTTGCCATAGAGGTTCTGGAGCGTTTCGTATTCCCCGGTCTCCTTGTTCTCGTAGTAGATCACCGAGGTCTGGTTCAGCTTAAAGCTGTCCAGGGAGAACGAAACCTGCGGCATCAGGTAGTTTCTCAGATACGCGGTAAAGATACACGCAAAGATCACCACGCTGATGACAAACACCAGCAGGATCGTCCCCAGAGCCTTGCCGAAATGGCCGAAAAACCGTCTGGCAAAGCTGTTTCCGCTTCTTCTTGCTTTTTCCATGATTTAGGAGCACCTCCGGGTATATATCGTCATTTGGGCGCAAAAATCCCGTTACAATCTATTATATCACAGCCTGTCAATGCGGCGCTGCCATTTCCTGGGCTTTTCCGTGAAATTCGAGGAAAAATTTTTCATCGGCGCCGAAATTCTAAAATTTTACACGTTCGCCCTTGCA
>CAZBOR010000197.1:0-2591 GCA_964493585.1 uncultured Oscillospiraceae bacterium | reverse complement strand
AAGACCTCGGCGCTTTTTTCATTTCCCCCTTGTGAAAGCCGGCGAAACGTATTATAATGAGATAGAGTTCTGCCCCGGCAGAGCAGATTTTGTGCGCCTCCGGCGCTCCTTAGGAGGAACCGAAATTGTGTCATGAACAGACTTCTCATATGGCGGATTATTTGATTCCCGGCAAGCACGTCCATCTGGTGGGCATCGGCGGCGTGAGTATGTGCGCCCTGGGTATGGTGCTCCAGGGCATGGGTGTGTCGGTCACCGGCTCCGACATGAACGCCGGCAAGGCCACCGCCAACCTGGTGGAAAAGGGCATCCCCGTGGTCATCGGCCATGCCGCCGAAAACATCCGGGGAGCCGACTGCGTGATCCGCACCGCCGCCGTCCACGACGACAACCCGGAGATCGCCGCGGCGCTGGCCGCCGGCATCCCGGTGTTTGAGCGCGCCCAGTCCTGGGGCTATATCATGGCCGCCTATAAGCACGCGGTCTGCTTCTCCGGGACCCACGGCAAGACCACGGCCACCTCCATGATGACCCACATCGCCATGGAGGCGGGGCTGGACCCCACCGTGATGATCGGCGGCTATCTGAATCTGCTGGACGCGGGCCACCGGGTGGGCCACGGAGACACGATCATCATGGAGTCCTGCGAATACTGCAACTCCTTTCTGAATTTTACCCCCACCATCGCCGTGGTGCTGGACATCGCGGCGGACCATCTGGACTTCTTCAAGGACCTGGAGGACATCAAGCACTCCTTCCGCACCTTTGCGGAGCTGACGCCCGCCGATCGGGGCGTGGTGATTGCCAACGGCATGGACAAAAACACCATGGACGCGCTGAAGGGCATCGAGCGCCGGGTCATCACCTTCGGCATGACGGCGGATATGGATGTGTATCCCGTCCACTTTGACCGGGGCTTTTCCAGCTTTGACGTGATCTGCCAGGGCAGCCTCTACACCCATGTGGACCTGCGGGTCCTGGGGCGGCACAACTGCATGGACGCGCTGGCCGCCATCGCCGCCGCCTGGACCCTGGGCGTGGACCCGGAGGCCGTCACGCGGGGTCTCACGTCCTTCACCGGCGCGGCCCGACGCATGGAGTTCAAGGGGACCTTCCGCGGCGCGGACATCTACGACGACTACGCCCATCACCCCGACGAGCTGAAGGCCACGCTGGACGCGGTGCCTCAGCGGGGCTACTCCCGCACCATCGTGGTGTTCCAGCCCCACACCTATTCCCGCACCAAGGCCCTGTTCCCGGAGTTCGTGGAGCAGCTCTCCCGGCCGGACCTGACCATCCTGGCGGACATCTACGCTGCGCGGGAGACCAACACCGTGGGCATCTCCTCCAAGGACCTGGCGGACCAGATTCCAAACGGGGAATTTTACGATTCCTTTGAAGCCATCACCCATCGTCTGACAGAGATCGCCGCGCCCGGCGACCTGATCCTGACCATCGGCGCAGGCGACATCTACCGGGTGGGCGAGGAGCTGGCCGCGCTGGGCCACTGATCTGCGCTGCGTCAGGCGCCTCCCGCGGGGAGGCGCCTGCTTTTATATGGAGGAAAAATATTGCCGAAAAAGGTTGCAATTTGCCGCATAAAATGTTACAATGATTGTAACTTTTTCTGAAACGCAGGAATCCGCAACGAGACAAGGAGGAACCGCATGAAACGCAAAACCATTTCGATCTTTTTATGTCTGGCGCTTTTGCTGGGCCTGACGCCCGCAGTGCCGGCGCTGGCCTCCGATTCATCGTCGCCGGCGTCCATTGACGTCAGCCAGATTCCGGAGGCCGGCGGCTATGACGATCCCATGTACTGGTCGGAGACCAACCGGGCAGAGCTGACGGGCAGCACCTACGCCTCCACCCGCGCCGCCTCCAGCGGCAAGACCTATGACGATTTCAGCCCCCGCAGCGTCAGCGGCGAGCAGGTACGAAAGGGCATCGACGTGTCCCAGTACCAGGGGGAGATCGACTGGGAGGCTGTGGCGGCTAGCGGCGTGGAGTTCGCCTATATCCGCGTGGGCGTTCGCGGCTGGGGGTTACCCGGCACCCTGATGAAGGACAGCAATTACGCCGAGAACATCAAGAATGCCCAGGCCAACGGCATCCTGGTGGGCGCGTACATATTCTCCCAGGCCATCACGGTGGACGAGGCCATCGACGAGGCCGACCATCTGCTGGCGCTGCTGGAGGGCTATGAGATGGACCTGCCCATGGTGATGGATTTTGAATACGCCTCCACCAGCAACGGCATTGCGGGCAGGCTCTACAACGCGAATCTCACCAAGGACGAGGCCACGGCCATCTGTCAGGCCTTCTGCAGCCGGATCGCCCAGTACGGCCACGAAAGCATGGTCTACGCCAATATGAATATGCTCAACGACAGCTTGAACGCCGACAAGCTGGGACGGGTATGGCTGGCCCACTACGCCACCGAGACCAGCTACACCGGGGACTATGAGTTCTGGCAGTGTACCAGCAATGGCGTCATGGACGGCATCAACGGCTCCGTGGACCTGGACTTCTGGTTTGACGCCAGCAGCTCCAGCGGCAGCAGCGGTTCCGGTAGTAGCAGCTCCGGCAGT
>CAZBOR010000196.1:0-2603 GCA_964493585.1 uncultured Oscillospiraceae bacterium | reverse complement strand
CTGGAGGAGAGCAACAAGGGCATTCTGAATCGGCTGGACGTTCTGGAGGAGAGCAACGAGGAGGTCCGCGACTGCGTGAACACCCTGCTGAAATGGGCAGACGATGTTGCCGTGGTGGTAAAGGTTCCTCTGACTACTTAAAAACCAGAATGGTCCTGCGGTATTTTGAACGCCCGGCGGGGCGTCCCGTATGCCGGGAAAACATAACCATGATCTGTCATTCCCACGCCGGTGAGCTTCAGCGGCGTGGGAATGACGTTTTCCGGCGGGACGTCGGGCGGTCCCATGGGGCTTTGTAGAAAATGTCTATTGCGTAATATGGGATTCCGTGCTACAATAAGCCGAACAAAGTAAATGGGGGATGTTCCAGTGAAACTCAGAAATCTCATTGATATAGAGGACCTCACGTTGGAGGAGTGGAACGAACTGTACGGGCTGGCCAGTCAGATCATTGCACATCCAAAGGATTTTTCGGATGCGCTGCATGGTGATGTGATGGCCAGCCTGTTTTATGAGCCGTCCACCCGGACGAATTTCTCGTTTCAGGCGGCCATGATGCGGCTGGGCGGCAGCGTGTTTGGCTTTGCGGACCCCAAATCCTCCTCCACCGCCAAGGGGGAGACCATCAAGGACACCATCAAGATGGTGTCCAGCTATGCCGATGTGATCGTCATGCGTTCTCCCCAGGAGGGCGCGGCCAGGGCGGCCAGCCTCTATGCCGAGGTGCCGGTCATCAACGCGGGCGACGGCGGCCATATGCACCCCACCCAGACCCTGGCGGACCTGACCACCATCGCCACGCTGCGGGGCGGCATCGGGAATCTGAACGTGGGCCTCTGCGGGGACCTGAAATACGGCCGGACGGTCCATTCCCTCATCAAGGCGCTGGCGAAATTCCCCGGCATCCGGTTCTATCTGATCGCGCCAAGGGACCTGGCCATTCCCGGATATATGGTGGATTTTCTGAAGGAAAAACAGCTCCCCTTTGTGGAGGTCACAAATCTGGAGGCCACCATGCCCCAGCTGGACGTGCTATACATGACCCGCGTACAGCGGGAACGGTTCACAGACCCGCTGGAGTATGACCGGCTCAAGGGCGTGTACATCCTGACCCGCGCCAAGCTGAAGCTGGCGAAGAAGGACCTGCTGGTGATGCACCCGCTGCCCAGGGTGGACGAGATCGCCCAGAACGTGGACGACGACCCCAGGGCGGTGTACTTTGACCAGGCCCGCTACGGGATGTTTGCCCGGATGGCGCTGCTGATGAAGCTGGTGGAGCAGGGCCGGAAAAAGCCCGCGCCCCAGGAGATCGGGGACAGCCCCCTGTGCCACAACAGAAACTGTATCACCCAGACGGAGCTGTATCTTCCGCCGCTGACCAAACAGGTGAGCGGAAAGACCTGCTGCGCCTTCTGCGACAAGGAGATTTGAATGGAAGTCTGTCTGAACCGGGGAGAGGAACTGGATATTCAAAAGGGAAACCCTTGGATTTACGACAACGAAATCGACTGGTACACGGACACCTGCCGGGACGGCGCTGTGGTGGACGTGCTGGACAGCCGCCGGCGGTTCGTGGCAAAGGGGTTCTTCAATTCGGGGTCCAGAATCGTTGTACGGGTGCTGACCCTGGACCAGCGGGAGCAGGTGGACCGGGAGTTTTTCCGGCGGCGGCTCCGGCGGGCCTGGGATTACCGCAGGAGCATCGGCCTGACGGATGCCTGCCGGGTGGTGTACGGGGACTCCGACGGCCTGCCGGGACTTACGGTGGACAAGTTCGGGGACTACCTCTCAATGCAGATTGTGTCCCTGGGCATGGAGCAGTGGAAACAGGACATCATCGCCATTCTGGCGGAGCTGCTGCACCCCAGGGGCATCTATGAGCGCAACGACCTGAAGGTCCGGGAAAAGGAGGGCCTGCCGCTGCAAACGGGCTGCGTCTACGGGACCGTGCCGCCGGAGGTGATGATCCGGGAGCACGAGGCGCAGATGCTGGTGGACATCCCCGGCGGGCAAAAGACGGGCCATTTCCTGGACCAGCAGGAGAACCGGGGCGTGCTGAAGGACTATGTGAAGGGCCGGACCGTGCTGGACCTGTGCTGCTGCACCGGCGGCTTTTCGGTCCACGCGGGATTGTACGGCGCAAAAGCCGTGGACGCGGTGGATGCTTCCGAGAGCGCCCTGGAGCTGGTAAAGCGCAACGCGGCCCTCAACCATCTGGACTGCATCCGCACGATTTGCGGCGACGTCTTTGACGTGGTCCACAGCATGACGGAATCGGGCCGACAGTACGGCGTAGTCATCCTGGACCCGCCGGCCTTTGCCAAATCCCGCCGGGCGCTGGAGGGCGCCTACAAGGGCTATAAGGAGCTGAACTACCGGTGCATGAAGCTCACGGAGCCGGGCGGCTTTCTGCTGACCTTCTCGTGCAGCCGGTTTATGACCAGGGAGCTGTTTCTGAAGATGCTCCGGGAGGCCGCGGCCGACAGTGGCCGCCAGGTGCGGCTGATCCGGGAGCTGATGCAGTCCAGGGACCATCCCGCCGCCATCGGGGAGCCTGCGGCGCTGTATCTGAAAGGATGGGTGCTGAGCGTTTATTGATGGGG
>CAZBOR010000195.1:0-2651 GCA_964493585.1 uncultured Oscillospiraceae bacterium | reverse complement strand
ATGGGCGAGCCAAAATACGATCTGGAGGACTACGAGGCGCTGAAAAAGAAGATCATAGAGACGGACGCGGGCTATGTGGCCGGTTTCGAGACCATCAGCGAGGAGCAGTGCGTCTCCGGCGCGGGGGTTCCCCTCTACGACATGGTGATGAAGGGAATGTTCATCGCCAACTTCGTGCGGGGCGCCATCTGCCAGGTGCTGAAGGCGGAATACGGCATCAGCAGCGACCTGATCTCCGGGGCGCTCCTGTCCTGATCTCCATACTCGCTACGGAACATGAACATCCAGGAGGTACTTTTATGATTGCAGCGCTTTCCCAGGGGACCCTTCAGCGGCTCCCGCAATACCTCATCATGCTCAAGGCCGAGCTGCATGAGGGACACCACGCCGTCACAGCCGACGACATCGGCGCCGTCGTCCGGGTCAACCCCAGCCAGGTGCGCCACGACCTGACCGCCTGCGGCATCAACCGGGCGCCTGGGGAAAGCTATGCCCTGGAGGAGCTGACACGGCTCATCGAGCACGCCCTGGGCTATGACGACATCTCCAATGCCGTCATCGTGGGCGCGGGACAGCTTGGCCGCGCTCTGCTCAGCTATCAGAACTACTCCGACTACGGCGTGGACGTGGTCGCCGCCTTTGACTCGGACGAGTCCCTGGTGGGCCGGGAGGTGGGCGGGAAGCCTGTGCTGTCCATCAAGCGGCTGAGCAGCCTGTGCCGCCGCATGAAGGTCCACATCGGCATCATCACCGTTCCCGCTCCCTACGCCCAGGAGACCTGTGACCGGCTGCTGGAGGGCGGCATCCAGGCCATCTGGAATTTCGCCCCGGTGCATCTCAAGGTGCCGGACAATGTGATCGTCAAAAACGAGATCATCGCCGTGTCCCTGGGCGAGCTGAGCCGCCAGCTTCAGGAGAAGCGGCAAAATAGCTGATGGATGCGCCACGCCGCGATCCGGTGCGGGACCGGCTTGCGGCGTGGGTTTCCCTCCCCCGGCTGCAATTCCCATGGAGCCAAAGGATTATATCAGAAAACAATATCGCAAATAACAGCATGAACAATATGGAGCGGATGAACATCATGGAACCAGAACTTTTTTCCCAGGCGGGCATGGAACGAGCTTGCCTGAAATTCAACCAGCGCCTCAATGCCGAGTGCGACGAACGCGGCCCGTCCTTCAACGTGATGATGCGGTCCCGATATGAACGCTGCGATTTTAGCCGGAAGACCCTTGTGCTGTCCTTCCCGGTGGAGGAATATATGCGGAATCCTTCAGGCGTCATGCACGGCGGCGCGGTGGCCGGCGCCATGGACATCACCATGGGCAGTCTGGCCTTTTATATGAACGGGGAATATCTCACGCCCACCATCACGATGAATGTCTCCTATGAGCGGCCCATTCCCACAGGAAAGCGGATGTTTGTGGAGGCCGTGTGCCTCTCCTGCGGCAGGACCATGGCCTATGTCACCTCCCGCGCCTGGCTGGAGGGCTCCGAGAAAACCGTGGCCAGCGCCTCCGGCACCTACTATACCGCCAGCGGGACGCGCTAGAGATCCTGCATATTTTCCTTGACATTTTTCCCTGTAATCGTTATAATATTTTGGTCAGACTATGAAGGAGGGCCTGCCATGCTTCTGGAGCTTGGAGACGTCATCACCCAGCCCGGCAGCGTCATGCCGTTCTCCCTGGAGCTGGATTTTTCGGATATGGAGTTCGGCGGCCAATATCCCGCCTCCGAGGCGGTGTCCGTGGCGGGCCGGGTCCGCAACGAGGCCGACGTACTGCTCCTGACCGCCCACATTCAGACCACGCTGCACTGTGTCTGCGACCGCTGCGCCACGCCCTTTGACCGGGTCTTTCGGCGGGAGGTCCGGGCGGTCCTTGCTCAAGAGCTGATGAACGAGGAGAACGAGGACGAGCAGACCTTTGTTCTGAAGGACGGATGCGTGGACCTGGACGAGATCATCACCACGGCCTTCGTTCTGAATATGGAGTCCAAGCTCCTGTGCCGCCCGGACTGCAAGGGCCTGTGCGCTATCTGCGGCAGGAACCTCAATGAAGGTCCCTGTGACTGCAAGGCAGAACCGGACCCCAGGCTGGCTGTGCTGGCACAGCTATTAAACAAAGAATAACCCCACTGTCATTTTAGGAGGTGTCACCACATGGCCGTACCAAAGTGTAAGGTTTCCAAGGCCAGACGCGATAAGCGCCGCAGCAACGTATGGAAGCTGGAAACCCCCAGCCTCGCCAAATGCCCCAAGTGCGGAGCGTATACGCTCCCTCACAGAGCCTGCAAGGCTTGCGGATATTATAAGGGCCGCGAGGTTATCGCCGTTAAGGCTGATTGATCCATCGGGATCTGCAACAAGAGAGAGGATCGCCTCTCTCTTTTGCATATCATCAAATTTCCAGTTTTTTCTTGTTTTCTCCTGTTTATTTTCGATGGCTTCGGACAAACTACCCACGAACAAATATGCAGGAGGAACGTGTAATGAACCAGAAAATTCTTGGCCTTTTGGGCCTGATACTGGCGCTGATGCTGTGCCTCAGCGCCTGCGGCACCACGGACGACAGCGCAGTCTCTCCTTCGCCGTCGCCCTCTGCCACCGTAAGCCCCTCGGAGAATCCCGGTGCTGTCACCGACGGCGA
>CAZBOR010000194.1:0-2725 GCA_964493585.1 uncultured Oscillospiraceae bacterium | reverse complement strand
ATGGGCATCACCTATTTCGTACCCGGCGGCGGCTGCGATTACGGTGCCAATCCCCTGGAGTCCATCTACTACATCCTCAACGGCGAGATGACCCTCAAGACCGCTGACGGCGAGACCGTGCTCCATGCGGGCGATGCCTTCCACTGCGTCGGCGGCGTTGAGAAGTCCGTCACCAACACCGGCACCGAGGTCTGCCAGATGCTGGTATGCCTGCTGCCTCCCCAGAAGTAATTTCGCTTCTTCGGATGTTCCCCCGATTCATCTGCCGGTTCTCCGGCTCTGAATAACACATACTATTTTAAGGAGTTGTTTACAATGCCCAAGGTTTATAATGGCGATCTCACCAAGATGTTTGACATCTCCGGTAAGAAAGCAATGATTTTCGGCGGCGCGGGCGGCTTTGGCGAGGCTATCGCCGCAGGCTACGCTGCCAACGGCTGCTCCGTCTGCATTTCCTCCCGCAGCGAGGCCAAGCTTCAGGCTGCCAAGGAAAAGATCGAGGCGGCTGCCGCCCCTGGCGTTAAGGTCATGTACATCGCCGGCGACGCCGGTGACGAGGAGTTCGTGAAGAAGGCTGTTGAGGTCGTCACCGGTCCCGATGGTCTCGGCGGCTGCGACATTCTGGTCAACGCACAGGGCATCAACAAGAAGATGTGGTCCTGGGAGATCGACACCGATTACTTCGAGAAGATGCTCCACACCAACATCACCTCTCTGATGCTGACCTGCAAGTACTTCGGCAACTGGATGAAGTCCAACAACATCGAGGGCGCTGAGAAGGTTGACGAGGCCGCTTTTGAGCACGGCAAGTGCAACCCCAACCAGGGCTATGGCAAGATCATCAACTTCGGCTCCGTCCGCGGCATCCGCGCCGTGGCCAACGGCGGCAACGGCAACGTCCCCTACAACACCACCAAGGGCGCTGTGGAGATGCTGACCAAGGCTTACGCCGCTGACCTGCGTCCCAACATCCAGGTCAACGCCATCGGCCCCACCATCACCTATACTCCCATGATGGTCGGTCTGCTGCCTCCCGATGAGAATGTCCGCAACGGCATCGCCGGCAGCCTGCCCGCACAGCGTATCGGTTATGAGATCGACGTGGTCGGCCCCGCGATCTTCCTGGCCTCCGCTGCCTCCGACATGGTCACCGCCACCACCATCTATCCCGATGGCGGCCTGGTTGCTACCTCCTGATTGCGGAGCATATTCTGAAACGGAAGGGTGCGTTGCATTCGCAGCGCACCCTTTTTCGGTCCCCTCCGGGCGGACGATTGGAGGTCCCTATGAAGAAAATCCTGGCCCTGTGTCTCTCTTTTCTGCTGCTATCCGGCTGCGGTCAGAACGAACAGACCGCAAAAACCATCTTTGCCATGGACACGGTGATGACCCTGACCATATACGATTCCGGCCCCAACGCGGATCTGGTCCTGTCGGAAAGCGGCGCGGAAATACGCCGTCTGGAGGATATGCTCTCGGTCACAGCGCCGGACAGTGAGATTGCCCGTCTGAATCAGGGCGATCCCGAAGCGCTCTCCTTCGAGGCGCGGAGCCTGCTGCATAGCGCCATGGTGATCGCCGCCGAGACGGACGGCGCGTATGATCCCACGGTCTATGCGCTGATGAAGCTGTGGGGCTTTTATGACGACAACTGCTCCGTGCCTGCGGAGGATGCGCTTCAGGAGGCCCTTGCCCATACGGGCTACGGCAGCGTGAGCTGGACAGCAGAGTCTCTTGCCATGCCGGAGGGCATGGGCGTGGACCTGGGCGGTATTGCCAAGGGCTACGCCTCGGAAAAGGTGCTGGAGCTCATGGCCGCGGAGGGGGTCACGTCCGCCATCGTTTCCCTGGGCGGGAATGTGGGGACGCTGGGCCTCAAGCCCGACGGCAGCGCGTGGACGGTGGCGATCCGGGACCCCGACGGGACGGAGAGCGACTATCTCGCCACGCTGTCTCTGGGACAGGCGGAGGGCTGCGTCTACGCCGTCACCTCCGGGGGCTATGAGCGGTATTTCGAGGAAAACGGCGTGCGCTATCACCATATTCTGGACGTCGGGACCGGCTATCCCGCGGAAACGGACCTGCTCAGCGTCACCATCGTCGGCGACAATGGCGCCATGGCCGATGCGCTCAGCACGGCTCTGTTCGTCATGGGCCGCGATGCGGCGATCGAATTCTGGCGCAGCAGCACCTGGGCCTTTGATATGGTCCTGTATGACGGGGAGGATCTCTATGTAACTCCGGGGCTGGATCTGGACACCGGGCTGTCCGTGAAAGAGGTGACATTGTGAAGCCGAACAAATGGGAGCTGCTGATCGTGGCCGCGCTGGTGCTGGGCCTCGGCCTGTGGGCGCTGTGGCCCAGGGACGCCGGGAATCATGTCACTGTCACGGTGAACGGTGTGCAGACGGGTGAATACTCCCTGAGCCGGGATCTGAGACAGCCCATCAGCGGCTACGGGGACTTTTCCCTGACGCTGGTGATCGCGGATGGAGCGGCCCATGTGGAGGATTCCTCCTGCCCGGATCTGATCTGCCAGCACCATGCCCCGGTTTCCGGGACCGGGGAGCAGATCGTCTGTCTGCCGGCCAGAGTCGTCATCACAGTCACCGGAGAGGAGGCCGGAATTGATGCCGTCAACGGATAAGACGAAGAAAATCACCACGCTGGCGCTGCTGGCGGCGGCGGCCTTTGTGCTGTCCTGGCTGGACAGCCTGATCCCCGT
>CAZBOR010000193.1:0-2729 GCA_964493585.1 uncultured Oscillospiraceae bacterium | reverse complement strand
AAAGCAGAAGCCGGCCGATTCCGTGTGGAATCGGCCGGCTTCCGTGAGAAAAAAGGATAAAGAGAAATAAGGAGAGGGAAGAATGAAAAAATCTATGGAAAAGGCGTTATCCGCCTCGGTTATTTTCATTCTAGCGGATAAATTTGACGGGATCTTGAACCAGATGTAAACAGATTGTAAACATATCCAACCGCCAAAGCGCCTTACATTCCGCAGCGCGTAGGGCAAAATGTCCCGATTCGGCCGGCTTTTTCACGGAAAGAACACAGACGACGGCATAAATTTCAAATATTTGGCTTGTATTTGCCCGGATAATATGATATTATAAACAAAGTCTGATGTTTTTGCCCAGGACGGCAGGCTGCCGCCCATCGAAGGGATGGGAGCGCGGTCCGGGCAGGGAAGTTTATAAGAGAAGGGGCAGTTGTCAATATGGATGAGAGCTTGCGAAAATCACAGGAGAGCGAGGAGATGGAGATCGACCTCCTGGCGCTGGGGAAGGCGGTCCTGAGGGGATGGAAGTGGATCGTTCTGGCCATGGCGGTGTTCGGTGTCGGAGCCTTTTTGGCGACAAAGCTGCTGATCACGCCGACCTACGAGTCGTACTTTACGGCATACGTCAACAGCGCGGAGAACAAGGACGCCAGCAGCGTCACCTCCAGCGAGATCTCCGCGTCCCGGTCCCTGACCTCCACGTATTCCGTCATTATCACCAGCCGGCCGGTGGTGGAGAAGGCCATCGCCGCGGCGGGCGTCTCCTGCACCTATGAGGACCTGAAGGACGCCATCACGGTGAAAGCGGTGGACGATACGGAGATCATCCGGGTCAGCGTCGTCACGGACGCCCCCCAGACGTCCTACGCCCTGTCGGGCGCCATGGAGCAGGTGGCCGCCGACAGCGTTTCCGAGATCGTCATCGGTAGCACCATGGTGATTGTGTCGCCCTCAGGCTTTCCCAAGGATATTTACGCGCCAAGCACCAAGAAAAACACGGCGATCGGTATATTGGCGGGGTTTGTTCTGGCCCTTGTGATCCTGGTCCTGCGGGAGCTGCTGAGCAACCGGGTCAAGGACTCGGACGAGCTGGCGGCCAGATACGGCTACGCGGTGATCGGTACGGTCCATGATCTGGAGGCCAAGGTGTCCTCAAACTATGGCTACTACGGCCATTCCGCGAATAACAAGAAGGAGGGATAGAGATGGCGCGAAGAAACAGCAAAAAAGAGGTATTTACCGAGGATATGCTCCTGTCGGACAGCTCCTCCTTCCTGATGGTGGAGGACTATAAGGCCCTCCGGACCAATGTGTCCTTTTCCTTCCCTCAGGCCGGACCCAAGTGCATCGCCGTCACCAGCGCCCAGCAGCATGAGGGAAAGTCCACCACGGCCTTGAATCTGGCGATCTCCTATGCCCAGCTTGGGAAAAAGGTCCTCGTCATCGACTGCGACCTGCGGCTGCCTACCATCGCCTCCAAGCTGCGGATCAAGACCAAGAGCGGCCTGTCCAATCTTCTGGTGGGCGACGCACCGGTGGCGGAGGCGGTGAAGTACAGCGCCAAACGCGGCATCTATATCATGAGCTCCGGGTGGCTGCCGCCGGACCCCACCAAGCTGCTGGCCTCCCAGAACATGAGCGTGGTGGTCAACGCGCTGAAAAAGACCTTTGATGTGATTATTATGGACTGCCCGCCGGTAAATGTGGTCATCGACGCGGCGATTCTGGCGCCTGTGGTGGACGGCTATCTGCTGGCGGTGCGCCACGGTCAGACGGAGCACCGGGAGATTGGCAAAATGATCGAGCAGCTCAAGCGGGCCAACGCCAATATCCTTGGCTTTGTCTACACCAACGCGCCCTATGTCAGCCGGAAGAGCTACAGCTATTACGGCTCCTACGGTTAAAGCCCCGTGGAACGCTCTGAACTCTGGGTGGACCTGCACTGCCATGTGCTGCCCGGTATGGACGACGGCTGCAAGACCTGTCAGGAATCCGCCAAGCTGCTGCTGGAGAGCTTTCGGCAGGGGATTTATGGAATCGTCGCCACGCCCCACTACTATCCCCAGGAGTCGGTGGTCCAATTTTTGCAGCGGCGGCTGACGGCCTATGAGTCCCTGATGGAGTTCCTCCGGCAAAACCGTCTGCGGGTCCCGGCTCTGTGTCTGGGGGCCGAGGTGGCCTATCGGGACGGTATCGCCCAGGAGCCGCTGCTGGACAGGCTGTGCTATGGCAAATCGGACTATCTGCTGCTGGAGCTGCCCTTCGCCAAATGGCCCCAGCGGGTGCTGGAGGAGATTCAGGAGATCATCCTGGTCCGGGGCATCACCCCCGTGATCGCCCATCTGGAGCGGTATATGCACTATCAGGACCGCAAGACCCTCAACGCGCTCTATGAGATGGACCTGATGATTCAGATGAACGCGGAGTATTTTCTCGACAACAGGACCCGGGGCAAGGCAAAAAAGCTCATCACCGGCGGCACCGTACAGCTTCTCGGCTCTGACAGCCACAATGTCACCAGGCGTCCGCCAAACCTGGGCCTTGCCATCGAGGCCATGCAGGACCGGGGGCTGGAGGACTATGTCAGCGATATACGCCAGAACCAGATCAGAATATTTATCGCGGCCGCAAGAGGCTCGTAAAGCGTCGTCCCCGGAAACATCCGTTTCCGGGGACGCTTTTTCGGCGGGAGCGCAGCTACAACAGGGACCTCGCCCTATGGCCGAAGCGAAAGG
>CAZBOR010000192.1:0-2822 GCA_964493585.1 uncultured Oscillospiraceae bacterium | reverse complement strand
GCTGTCTCAGGCCGTTTTTTCCCATTTATACGGTTTTCATCAGATTCGGGAGGCCGCGTCGTAGCCGGACCGGGTGGCGCCCCGGACATTCTTCGCCACCACGCAGTCGCCGATGGGCTGGAAGAACAGGCTGAGACCCCGGAACTGCTCTGCCGCCTGGGACCGCGCCCGCATCCCCGCAGCCAGCACCACCGTGTCCGCCTCCAGGAGCGCGTGATTGCCATAGCTGTCGGCAACCTCCATGCCCTCCGACGTGATGGCGGTACACCTGACGCCGCAGTAGTAGGTGACGTATTCATTCATGTGCTCCACCAGGGCCTGCCGGGGAATGGAATACTCCTCCTGGGCGATGGCGTCGGTCATCTCCACCAGGGTCACGCGCTTTCCCAGATACATACTCAGGTACAGCGCCGTTTCGCAGCCCACCAGACCGCCGCCCAGAATGGCGATGCGCTGGCCCATATCCGCGCCGCTGAGACCCATTTCATAGCACTGCTCTGCGGTAATGACGTTTTTGCCGTCCACGCCGGGAATGGGCGGCACCACCGGGTCCGCGCCCACCGCCGCCAGGACCGCGTCCGGTTCCATGGCGGCCACCAGCTCCGGGGTCGCGTCGGTGTTCAGACGCACCTGGACCCCCAGCTTCTCCACCATGTGGATCTGATAGTCCATGAATTTCTCCAGGTCCTTCTTAAACTCCGCCTGCCGGGAGAACACCAGCTTGCCGCCCAGATGGTCCGCCCGCTCCAGCAGAGTCACGTCATGGCCCCGCTGGGCCGCCACGATCGCCGCCTCCATGCCCGCCGGACCGCCGCCGATAATCACGACCTTCCTGCGCGCCGTGGGCGGCTCCTCCAGGAGCTTGAGACGGTATTCCCGGCCCACCGTGGGATTCACCGAGCAGGCAAAGGCCGTGTTCCGGGCATAGTCCAGACAGTGGAAGCAGCGGATGCAGGGGATGATCTCGTCGGCCTTGCCGTGCAGGGCCTTGTCCGGCACATAGGCGTCGGAGATGGTGCCGCGGGCCATGGCGATCAGGTCCGCGCTGCCGTCGGCAAGGGTCTGCTCCATCAGGTCGGGATGCTGGAAGGCCCCCAGGGTCAGCACGGGAATGTGGATCTCTCCGCTCTGCTTGACGGCGCGGGCCAGATAGGCGTTGCACCCGGCGGGCAGGAAATTGTTGGGGTGCATGATGTGCTCAGTCTCGCTGTAAAAGCTGCCGCAGGAGATGTGGGCGATGTCGATGCGGTCCTGGATCAGCTTCAAAAATTCCACGCAGTCGTCGGTGGTGAAGCCGCCCTCCGTCAGCTCGCTGCCGGAGACCCGGTATTCAATGAGCAGCTTTCGGCCCACCCGCCGCCGAATGGCGTCCAGAACCATTATGGGGAATTTGGCCCGGTTTTCCAGGCTCCCGCCGAACTCGTCCTTCCTGGTGTTGAACTTGGGAGAGAGCATCTGAGACAGCACCAGACCGTGGCCGCCGTGGATGAGGATCATGTCAAAGCCGCAGTCCAGGGCCGCCTCCGCCGCGTCGGCGTAGGTCTCCGCAATACGCTCCATGACGGGCCGGGTCAGCATGGGATATTTCTTGCCGTGGCCGTTGACCGTGTAGGACACCAGATTGCCGTCGTCGTCATAGCCATGGTACTCAAAGGCCAGCAGCTCCAGAGAGATTTTCGCCCCGTAGTAATGGACCGCGTCGGTGAGCTGCCGCCACATCCGGTGGTTTTTCTGGGGAAAGATATTCTCATGGGCGTGAACGTCATCCTGGGGCTTGTAGATGTCCATGTTCTGGGCGGAGAAGGTGATGTTGGCGGAGCCGCCCTTGGCCTTGTTGGCGTAGTAGGCGATGACGGCCTCGTTGGGATACTCCTCCAGGCCCGCCAGCAGGTGGGTGCCTGCGGGCGCCGACCAGATGCGGTTTTTGAAGGTCACGCCCCCAATGGTGATGGGGGAGAATAGGTGGGGATAGTTTGTGTTCATATGGATTCCTCCTGTGAGTGGCAGGCAAAGGGCAGCGGGTCCCAGACGCCGACCTTCGCCTGCCTGTCATTGCTGTTGCCGCACAGCATCTTTATTCCCGGTCAGTATTCCATCCGCATCAGACGGCAGCTGCCGCACGCTGCGTTTCTCCCGATGCGGATGATTTCTGCGGTGTCTTAACACAACAGGCGGACGGGAACGACCCATCCGCCTGTGAACCTGATAAAATTACGCCACAGTCAGAACGATCGTTCCGGCGTAGGCGCCGGGAGCAACGGGGGTCTCCCGGCCGTCCACGGTCATGGTCAGGGTCTTTCCGGCGGGCGCGGCGATCTGCGCTCCGTCCGCAATCGTCAGGCCGCTGAGCCAGCAGGTCTTGTCCACGGTCCACTTGGAATCCGCGTCGAAGGAGGCCGTGGTACCCTTGTCCCCGGCGACGGGCGCGTTGACACCGTCCACGGTGCCGATGAGCCACCACTTGTCCTCGCTGGGTTCGCCCTGGGTGTGGGACACCGTGCCGGTGGAGATCGCGCCGGTCAGGGTACAGTTCTTAAAGGTCAGGACCATCTCGTGCTCCTCCGCCTGGGCATTGAGGAAGTCGCCGTTGAGGGTGCAGCCGGTGAAGCTGGCCTCGACCTCGTTGTGGGCGGGACCCATCTCCGGCATGGCGGGCATCCCGCCTCCCGGACCGCCGGGACCTCCCGGACCGCCGGGACCACCGGGTCCGCCGGGACCTCCGGGTCCTCCGGGTCCGCCGGGACCACCGGGACCTCCGGGACCGCCCGGTCCGCCGGCCTTGGGGCTCATGTTGGGGTCGTCGTTAGGAAATGCCTGCAAGA
>CAZBOR010000191.1:0-2832 GCA_964493585.1 uncultured Oscillospiraceae bacterium | reverse complement strand
CATGAAGCGCGAGGGTGTGCAGAGGAGTCAGACACAAGACAATAAGGGGAATTGGGTAGATTTATATCTCTACGGGCTGCTTCGTGACGAAATTCCATCCGCGAAAAACTAAATTCCAGCTTGCCGAACGGATGCTACCATAAAGCGGAACACATCTTTTGAGAGGGCCCCGCAATCGGCTCTTTCTTTTTGCCCGGAGCGATCCGGGCATTTTGATACCCGTTTTTAACGGAGGGAGGCGGGACAGATGGCCGCAGGCAGCATCGCGGCGGACGGGCCTGTCCGCTGTGAATTTGAGCAGATTTCGCTGAAAATGATAATGTACAGACTTTTGAAACAGGTGTATGATAAAGGGTAGTATATGCGTTTTGCATTTGCTGCCAATACATAACGAAAGAAGGACAAACATGAAAAACCACATGAAGCTGCTGGCACTTTTGCTGGCCCTGTGCATGGTGCTGGGTATCACCGCCGGATGCGGCAGCTCCACCTCCAGCGCTGCGTCCGAGGCGTCCGAATCCGCCGCGGAATCCTCCGTGGAGGCCCCCGCTGAGGAGGCCGAAGCCGCAGAGACCGCAGCCGCACCGTCTGCGCCGCAGACCATCTCCGACAAGATGGCGGCTACCGAGGACAGCTCTGAGGAATCCGCTGTGGAAGAGGCGGCTGACAACGGCCTGTCCGGCGAGAACATCACCCGGACCTACACCGAAGCGGAGGCCCTGCCTCTGACGGAGGAGAACATCACCATGACCGCATGGGACTATCTGGTTCCCCCTGTCATGGCCACCCAGTGCATCGTGGACTATGGAACGGACGGCCTGGTGTATAAGACGCTCCAGGAGCGCACCGGCATCACCCTGAAGTTCACCACTGCCAACCTGCTCACCGCCTCTGACGACATCAGCCTGATGGTCGCCGCCAACGAGCTGCCGGACATCACGTTCGCGTTCGGTATGTTCTACACCGGCAACATGGACGATCTGATTGATGGCAATATCATCATCAATTACAATGATTATGAGGACGTCATGCCCAATATGTATGACATCATCAACAACAACCCCGATATTGCCCGGAATATGCTGACCGCCGACGGCAATATCGCCCTGGCCCCGAATATTCTCCAGTATCTGGAGCCCTCCGCAGGTCCCTGCGTCCGCCAGGATTGGCTGGACGAGATGGGCATCACCGCCCCCACCACCGTGGACGAGCTGCACGATCTGCTGGTCGCCACCCAGGAGGCCGGCTATTGCAGTTACCCGCTGTGGGTCAACAACACCGGCACCTGCTCCCTGGAGTCCGCGTTTAACATCTCCTACAGCGGCGGCTCCACCGGAACCGTCGGCGGCTTCATCTATGAGAACGGCCAGGTCGAGTACTGCGTCACCATGGATGGCTTCAAGGACTATATTCAGCTGCTGCACGACTGGTACACCGAGGGTCTGATCTCTCCGGACTTTGTCTCCGGCACCTCCTCCGGCAACAGCGCAACCACCGATGAGCAGATGGAGGCTGTGTTCTTCAACACCTCTGTCCACGGCCTGACCGACCTTTCCGGCCTGGTGGAGGGCGCTGTGGTAACGCCCATCAAGCGCGTGGTCCTCAACGAAGGCGACACCAATGCGTTTGACGACGCCGGCACCTCCCTGGTTTCCAAGGGCGGCGCTGCCGTTTCCGGCAACAACCCCTACCCGGAGCTGGCCTGCCAGCTTATCGACTACTGCTACTCTGAGGAGGGCATCCTCCTGGAGAACTACGGCGTCGAGGGCGAGACCTTTGTCTACAACGACGAAGGCGAGCCTGAGTTCACCGATCTCCTGCTGGAGAACCCCGATGGCCTGGACTTCACCATCGCCCTCATCAAGTACACCGCTTCCACTCCCACCTCCGTCAACATCAACTCCCGGAACTACATGGGCTTCTCGCAGGAGCAGATCGACGCCTGCTCTCTCTGGCTGCATGACGCGGACGTGAGCCTCTCCATCCCCGGCTCGGTTTGGGATCTGGACGCCCAGACGGAATACAACGAGATCTACAGCGACGTCGCCAGCCTGACCGCGACCTATGCGCTTCAGTTCATCACCGGCGAGCGCGACATGGCCGATTGGGATTCCTTTATCGCGGACGTGAACACCTTTGACATCGACCGGATGGTAGAGCTCAACCAGGAGGCCGTGGACGCATTCCTCTCCAGAGCGTAACGCGAACCGAGCGTTTCGTTTCCTGTCATGGAGCCCGGAAGGGATGAAACGTCTGCCAAGGCGGAAAAACCATAAGCTTCTGTAGCAAAGGGGCTGTCTCCGAATGATTCTCAGGAATCACAGGAGGCAGCCCCATACGTTTTCCCTATTCCGCGGAGGACGGCACAAGGTCCAGCGCCTGCTCCACATTTTGGACCGGCAAATCCCATTGGGAGGCCAGCACCCCGGTCCGCCGCAGGACCAGCAGGATCAGCAGGACCGCCGCCACTACTACCGCCGCCCGGATCGCCAGGTAGCGGAAATTATCGCTCTGCTTCATATCAACACTCCAAACTTCAAGCTGTCGCTCTGACTATCATACCGCATTTTGGCCGTTCTGACAACCCACTTTTCCCGATACGCAGGAAAAAATCATAATTGTATGCGTGAAAATGACAGAGCCTTAATTTTTCAGTTGACAAATGAGAATTCTATGCTATAATAACTAATGCTGATTTGCGGATGTGCTGGAATCGGTAGACTGGCCAGCTTGAGGTGCTGGTGCTCGTATGGGCGTGCGGGTTCAAGTCCCGCCATCCGCACCACGTCGTCGCGGACTTCATATCGTTCGCGACGGCTTTTTTTACAAAAA
>CAZBOR010000190.1:0-2879 GCA_964493585.1 uncultured Oscillospiraceae bacterium | reverse complement strand
AAAGATGGCGGCTCCGTCAGAGGATGGACAGAGCCGCCGCGGATTTTCGCATCAGAAGTCGGCATTTCCCACGGTGCGGGGATGGGGGATCACATCGCGGATGTTGCTGACGCCCGTGAGGTACATGATGAGACGCTCAAAGCCCAGGCCGTAGCCCGCGTGATGGGTGGAGCCGTAACGCCGGAGGTCCAGGTACCACCAGTAGTCCTCGGACTTCAGCCCCAGCTCCCGCATACGGGCCTCCAGCACCTCCAGACGCTCCTCGCGCTGGCTGCCGCCGATGATCTCGCCGATGCCGGGGACCAGGCAGTCCGCCGCCGCCACGGTCCTTCCGTCGTCGTTGAGGCGCATATAAAACGCCTTGATCTCCTTGGGATAGTCCGTGACGAACACGGGCTTTTGGAAGAGCTGCTCCGTGAGGTACCGCTCGTGCTCGGTCTGGAGGTCGCAGCCCCAGGACACGGGATAGTCAAAGCTCGCGCCGGACCCGGCGAGCAGGTCCACCGCCTCCGTATAGGAGATTCGGACAAATTCGTTTTCCAGCACGTTGTGAAGCCGGTCCAGCAGGCCCTTGTCCACGAATTTGGAGAAGAACTCCATCTCCGCCGGGCATTTCCGCAGGACCTCGCCGATGACGAATTTCATCATGGCCTCGGCGTTGTCCATATAGTCCGACAGGTCCGCAAAGGCCATCTCCGGCTCAATCATCCAGAACTCCGCCGCATGGCGCTGGGTGTTGGAGTTCTCCGCCCGGAAGGTGGGGCCAAAGGTGTAGACGTTGCCAAACGCCTGGGCAAAGGACTCGGCGTTGAGCTGGCCGGAGACGGTCAGATTGGCGCTCTTGCCGAAGAAGTCCTGGGAATAGTCCACGGCCCCGTCGTCGGTTTTCGGCACGTTCCGGAGGTCCAGCGTCGTGACGCGGAACATCTCTCCGGCCCCCTCGCAATCCGAGGCGGTGATGAGGGGCGTGTGGACATAGACGAAGCCCCGCTCCTGGAAAAACTGGTGAATGGCGTAGGCCGCCACGGACCGGACCCGGAATACCGCCGAGAAGGTGTTGGTCCTGGGCCGCAGATGGGCGATGGTGCGTAGGTACTCCATGGTGTGGCGCTTTTTCTGGAGGGGATACTCCGGCGCGGAGGTCCCCTCGATTTGGATGGAGGCGGCCTTCAGCTCAAAGGGCTGCTTTGCCTCCGGGGTCAGAACCAGGGTACCCCGGACCACCAGGGCCGCACCCACGTTCTGCCTGGCGATTTCCTTGAAGTTGTCCAAAATCCCGTCCTCAAAGACCACCTGTAGCGGGGAAAAATAGCTGCCGTCGTTGAGGGAGATAAAGCCGAAGGTCTTTTGGGCGCGGATGCTCCGCACCCAGCCGCCCACGGTGATCTGCTTTTTGTCATACTGCTCCGGCGCGGCGAAAAGCTCTGAAATCAGTGTTCGTTCCATGTCGTTGTTCCCTCCGTTTTCTGTTGTGCCTCCAGAATATGATACCCAATATCCCGGCGGAAGTACATATTTTCAAAGGAAATCGGTCTGGCGGCGGCATAGGCCCTGTCCACCGCGTCCCGCAGGGTAGGGGCCACGGCGGTGACGCCCAGCACACGGCCGCCGTTGGTGTAGAACCTTCCGTCTGTCAGCTTGGTACCCGCGTGGAACACCACCGCGTCCGTGACAGCGTCCAGCCCGGTGATCTCCTTGCCCTTCTCATAGGCCACGGGATAGCCGCCGGAGGCCAGCACCAGGCAGCAGCTGGCGGCATCCCGGAATCGTACATCCACCCGGTCCAGCGTGCCGTCCACACAGGCCGTCAGAATGTCCATCAGATCCGTCTCCAGCAGGCTCAGCACCGCCTGGCACTCCGGGTCCCCGAACCGGGCATTGTATTCCACCACCTTGGGTCCCTGGGGCGTCAGCATCATACCGAAGTACAGCACGCCCCGGAAGGTTCGACCCTCGGCGTTCAGCGCCCGGATGGTGGGCAGGAAGATGGTGTCCATGCAGATCTTGGCGTGCTCCGGGGTGTAGTTGGGGCAGGGGGAGATGGCGCCCATACCGCCGGTGTTGGGTCCCTTGTCCCCATCAAAAGCCCGTTTATGGTCCTGGGAGGAGGGCATGGGAACGACGGTCTTGCCATCGGTAAAGGCCAGCACCGTGACCTCCGGCCCGGTCATGCACTCCTCAATGACCACCTTGGCCCCGGCCTCGCCGAAGGCCTTGTTTTCCATCATGTTGACGACGGCCTGTTTCGCCTCGTCCACGGTCTGGGCCACCACGACGCCCTTTCCAAGGGCCAGACCGTCGCATTTGACCACAATGGGCGCGCCCTGCCGCTCCACATATTGGAGGGCCTGGTCCATGTCGGTGAAGATCTCATAGGCGGCGGTGGGGATGCCGTACTTTTTCATCAGTTCCTTGGAAAAGGCTTTGCTGCCCTCGATGATGGCGGCGCCTGCCCGGGGACCAAAGGCCCGGATGCCGGCAGCCTCCAGCGCGTCCACCATGCCCATGGCCAGGGGATCGTCCGGAGCCACCATCACAAAGTCCATTTGGTTGTCCTTGGCCCAGGCTACCATGCCGTCAATGTCCGTGGCTTTTACGTCCACGCACCGGGCAATTTCGCTGATGCCGCCGTTGCCGGGGGCGCAGAAAAGCTCGGTGACCTTGGGAGACTTCTTCAAGGCCCAGCAGATGGCGTGTTCCCGTCCGCCGGAGCCGACTACCAATACTTTCATAGGGGTTCCCCTCTCCTTAATTGCATTTTACAGCGTTTCTTTCCATACGGTATCAGTGGTGGAACAGCCGAGAACCGGTAAAGCACAGGACGATGCCGTACTTGTTGCAGGCCTCGATCACGTTGTCGTCCCGGATGGAGCCGCCCG
>CAZBOR010000189.1:0-2895 GCA_964493585.1 uncultured Oscillospiraceae bacterium | reverse complement strand
CATCCATGGGACTTACCGCCGCGATAAAGGTGCTGCACGGCTTATGGTCGGAAACAAACCGGGCGTAGTCGTGCATATCGCAGACGATATGGCTGGTGTTGCCGTGCTTCATGCCCTCCATAAACGCCTCGCCGTAGAGGGGAGAGCCGGTGTTGATGTGGCCGTTCATGCCGGGCGCGGTGACAAATTCATAGTCGCCGGACCGGGACTTGATGCACTCCACATCCGTGACCCTGGGCGCCACCGTGTGGAACTGCTCCATGAAGCGGACGGGCTGGTTGCAGCCTCCGGCGAAGCAGATGACGTCGCCGGAACGGATCAGGTCCAGGCAGCCCTGCAGGGTGGTTTCTTTCTCTTGATACAAAGGATCCATGATTCTCCTCCTTGCCGTATGGAGAGCTTATGCCTCTCCGATTTTTTCAAGCAGCCTCAGCATTGTCCTGCGCTCCTCCTGGTCCAGAGGCTGCATGATAATCTCGTCGGACTCCAGGATGGCGTCGTTGAGCTGCCGCGCAAAGCGCCGGCCCTTCTCCGTGGCGTGGAGCAGATAGCTTCTGGCGTCCCTGGGGTCGGGATTGCGCTCCACATATCCCTCCCGCTCCAGAAAGCCCACGATCTTGGACACGCCGGGATTGGACAGGTAGAGGTATTTTTCAATGCACCTCTGGTTCACCGACTGGGTCTTTCCATACCAGGAGATATAGATCAGGGTCATGGCCTGGTACATATTCACGCCGTAGCGCTTCAGAACCTCCCCATGAGCCCAGGTGACGCGCCACTCCATCTTGCGGAACCGGCTGGTCAGACTGTCCGGAGCGGCGGTAATGGGGGTCGAGTGCTGAGCCGTAACATTCACCACTTTCGTTTGAAATCCATAAATATATAATCCGTTATATATTCGATTATACCATGGGATGCCGGGGCAGTCAATACGCCCTCATGCAAAATATCCGCCTCCCGGACGGCGGGATTTCCGTACAATTTGACGGAGGGACCCTGTTAGTGTCCGTGGGGGATCTGATCCAGCCGTCCCCGCTCCTTCCGCCGGTCCGCATACAGCAGGTCCGCCAGCACGACGCCCAGGGGGATCAGCGTGACCCAGATGGCCCTGCCGGACAGCACCCGGCACAGTATCGCCGCCAGAATCCCGCCCGTCACAAACATACAAAGCATTCCCAGGTGCTCCAGCATCCGTTTCCAGTATTTCGCGCTGTCCCGCCGGTGCCGGAGGGCCTTGCACAGGGCAACGCCGGTCTGCCGCAGATGGTTCGTGCAGAAGGTGGTGGCCATGGGGACGCCCTGGGCCTGCCGGAAGGTGTTGTACTGCATAGAGCAGATCAGATTGATGAGCACCTGGGTGATCTGATAGGGCGCGGCTTCCGGCAGCGCGCCCAGAAAGCCCACGGTGAGCATCTCAAGCATCACCAGCAGCGTATCCCAGCGGATGAAATGGAATTTCTTGATTCGGAAAGCGATGGACTCGGAGAGGAACGCCCCCATAAGATACGCGGTCATGGGGAGCAGAAGATAGCGTGCGTGCGCCCAGTCCGCAGTCCCGATCGCCATGGCGAACAGCACGAAATTGGCCGTCTGCGCGTTGCAGAACACGCCGCCGCGAAGGGTGTAGGTAAACGCTCCAAAATAGCCGCCCACCAGCATCAGCAGGGCAAAGACCCACCACCTTTCACATTCCAGATATTCGTTTTCCTTTTCATAAGCGTCCATGCTTTCCTCCTGTGTGTCTCGCGGGATGGCGCGATCAGGGCCCCGGTCCGGCTCCCGCAGAAGGCCGTTCAGAGGACGAGCCGGGTATGATCGCGCCACGCCGCATGAAAAGAAGCCGGCATACCAGACGGGAATGTCTGATATGCCGGCTTTCCTGCAAATTGTGAAGCCCTTTTGGGGCGTCCTCTGCGAAAACGGCGAATGGTATTTTCAGCGTTCCGGCACGTGCGCCTCCGTGTAATCCCGGTACTTGACAAAAATCGTGCGAAGCGCCGTTTCCAGCGCCTTCCTGGCGTTTCCCAGATAGCGCTGCTCCAGTTGGGCGATCAGCTCCTCCGGGCCGTTGTGTAAATCGTAGCCCCTGAGCATATCCGCAATAAAGCGTCTGGACAGCTCCGTCACCACGGACGCCTCGGCGTCCAGGATCACGCCGCTATTCCTGTCAGCCAGCACAACGATCACCAGCGTGTTGTAGACGGCCTCCGCCGTGATATTGGTGGGCAGCTTTGCATAACCGGACAGCAGAATGGTGTTGGAATCGAGCATCGTATCCATCTCCCCAAAAAATAACCGGCAAAAGACAACCGCGTTTCAGCGGCCGATCCTTTACCGGCTCCCAAGAGAATATCCGCGGTATGGCTGATACCCCGCTTCTCTCGGACGATACCTTTATTATAGTCCTTCGGCCGGAGAATTCAATGGGTAAAATACACAAGTTACGACCCTTCCGGGGAGAAGGTATCGTCAAAAAGCCGGTGCGGAGGAAGAAACAGGGTACTGCGAAACGGTCCGCAGTACCCTGTTTTTCATGGATTAAATGGTGACGGTGATGGCGCCGGTATAGGTTCCGGCGGCGGGTGCGACCGCCTTGCCGTCCACCGTGAGGGCGCCGTTGAGCACGGACCCCTCTTCAATGGTCAGGCTGCTGAGATAGGAGGTGCCGGCCACGTTCCAGACCGCGCCGTTTTTCAGCGTGACGATGACGCCGTTGTTCACCACGGGCTGCGCCGTGTTGAGGACCTCGCCCAGCTCCTCGCAGTTGTCCTTAAAGACCTTCTCCACCCGATGGAGGGCCTTGGAGGCGGTGATAATGCCGTTGACGGTGGCGTTGTCAAAGGTCAGCGCGAGATTTCTCACGCCGTCATAGCCGTTGCCCTGACCGCCGGGGCC
>CAZBOR010000188.1:1563-2905 GCA_964493585.1 uncultured Oscillospiraceae bacterium | reverse complement strand
CCCAGACCGCACAGATACATGGCGGTCTCGGTGCCGACCTCGCTGCCGCCCACGATGACGACCTTCTTGCCCAGCTTTTCCGGGTGCCGGGCCGCGTCCGCCCAGGACAGATATTCGGATTTCAGCTCCCCGTTTTCGTCCTTCAGACCGGGGATGTTGGGGATGTTGACCCCGGCGCCGGTGGCCGCTAAAACCGCGTCATAGCCGCCCGCCACGATCATTTGCTGCGTGGGTTCCGTGTTCATGAGGACCTTCACGCCGGATTTGCCCAGCTCGTAGATCAGCCAGTTCTTAAAGTTTTTGACGGGCCACTTGAACGGGAAGTAGTCGCTGTGGAACAGTTGGCCGCCCAGCTCGCCGGATTTTTCGTACAGGGTTACGTCGTGACCACGCTGGGCCGCATAGATGGCCGCCCGCATACCTGCCGGGCCGCCGCCGATCACGGCGACCTTTTTCGGCTCCGCGGAAGTCTCCACCAGCCGATGGAGCTTGTGGCCAAGGCCATGAAGGGGGTTCACCGAGCAGATGGACACCCAGGGCTCCGGTTCCGGCAGCATGACGCCGTGGCATTTGTTGCACTTGAGGCAGGGGGTGATGTCCTCTCCCCGGCCCGCGTAGAGCTTTTTGCCGTATTCCGCATCGGCCATAAAGGCTCTCGCCACACCGAACATATCACACTTGCCTTCCACCAGATACCGCTCCATCTCCTCCGGCTCCTGGAACCCGCCGATGGGCTTCAGGAGCATCCTGACCCCCGCAGCCTTGGCCCTGGCGCAGAAGTCCACCGCCGGATGGACCCCCTGCACAAAGTTGTAACCGGTGGGATGGGAGGCACAGCCGTCGTGCTCCCGAACCTCCAGAATGTCCACTACATCGTCAAACAGGCGGCAGAATGTCAGGGCGTCCTCCGCCGTATATCCGCTTCCCATTTTGGCGTTGCCGCCATAGCCATTTTGCTGCTCCCAGGCCAGAACGGCTTCGATGATCCATTTTTTCCCGAACTCTTTTCGCATGGCTGCACACAGCTCATGGAACAGGCGGGTGCGGCCTTCCACGGTTTGGCCCGTATAGGCGTCGTCCCTGGCCTTTCCGGGGGCCATATACGCATCGCAGCGGAAGCTGACGCCGTCATAGCCCAGATGCCTATATAGCCGGAGCTTGTCCATGGTCAGTTCAACGGCTTCCGGGATTTTCTCCAGAGGAATCACCTCCGTGGGCTTCCCGTGGGGGCCGAAGCCCCGCCCGCCGTAGAGGCTGTAGCCGTCCGGATAGACGATGGTTGTATTCAACGTGATTTTGGAGCCGTAAAAATGGACCTCCTCGCACATCTGGGAAATATAGT
>CAZBOR010000188.1:0-1463 GCA_964493585.1 uncultured Oscillospiraceae bacterium | reverse complement strand
ATAGTAACGGGTGGGATTGAACGCGCCGGGGAAGTTGCCCAGGCCGTAAAGCACCATGGTCAGAGAGCTGTCAAAGCCCGTGTCGCTGTTGGTGACAAATTCCGTAAACTGGGGATCGCCGTTCTCGTCATACTCAAAGGTCAGGCCCTCCACGCCATAGTTGCTCAGAAGCTGGCCCTCCTCGGAGAAGAGGTAGTCCAGATACCTGGCTGCCAGCTCCATATTTTCGCAGTTGGTGGAAACGCTCAGACAGGTGCGGTCGCGAGACATGGTCGCGGGCATCATAAACCCGGTATAGGCCGCGTCTCTACCGGGGGTAGGCGCGGGCTCGATCACAGCGTCGGGATCCAAATCGTCAAAAGATGCGATGTCAGACAGGGTGCTGAACCAAAGGCCGCCGCTGGCAGCCAGTACCTTGAAGCGGTCAGCTTCCGCGTCGCTGGAGACGACCATGAATTCAAGGGCTACATTTGTCCGATTGTAGAGCTCCTGGAAGCAGGGGTTGTCCGCAGGATCCTCCAAAAATGCGTTAAAGAAGTCAGGCTGAGAGAAGAAAATGGAGAAGCTTTCCTCTTCCTCTGTCAGAGGGAGCGTGACCTCGGTGAGGCCATCGGCCAAGTCCTCCATGGCAACCTCTCCGGATTCCCCTTCTGCGGACGCCTCTTCCTGCACATATCCCAGCCTGCCCTCAGCAAGAATATCGCATTGTTGGAAAGCAGCTTAGGTGTGAAGCTATTTGAGCGACGCGGCAAACGATTCTCTTTGTCCATCATCGGAAGTCAGGTATTGGAGCACGCCCGGCAGATTCTGGACCACAGCCAGCAGATCCAGCTGCTCTGTCAGGCGGAGCAGCCCCGACAGGAGCCGGTCACGCTTCGCATGATGTGCGCCTCTGAGCTTTTTTCAGACATCATGTCCGGATTTAAGACGCTGCATCCTGAGGTCCAGGTGATACTGCTCCCAAATGTAAAAACCACGGAGCAGGAGGAGTCGGATATCCTGGTATTTTCCTCCCGCCAGCGTCATGATTACAAGACAGATCAAAGCGTGCTGTGTGAGGAACTGCAAATGCTTGTGCCTCCGGGACACCCGCTCTATCATAAAGATCAGATAACCATGGACGAGATCGTGAAGCATCCGATCCTCAGTCTCCGTCCTCAAACGGAGCTGCGTTCCACCGAGGATTACTATTACGAATTGGCGGGAATCAGCCCCCATAGAGATGTGGTATGTGACAATCCGGCGATCCTGCGAGCCCTGCTGCAAACAGGCTTCGGCATGGCGATGGTCCCCACTCGCACCTGGGATGTAATCACCGGTACCCAGAACAGGCTGATCCCCATCCGGGATTACCACTGTATCCGATATATCAATGTGCATCTGCCCCATCCCGACCATACGGGTCGTTCCATTCTGTTTTTATTTGACTATCTGGTACAGTTCTTCAAGGAAATGGATGCAAA
>CAZBOR010000187.1:0-2918 GCA_964493585.1 uncultured Oscillospiraceae bacterium | reverse complement strand
TTTTTTATGTTGCGCGAGCGACGAATCGGGCTTGGAAGGGAGGTGCGCTTATGTATCTCACGGCAGTAGTGTCTACACTGGTAGCATGGGTTGTTGGCTTGTTTTTGGACGCAAACATCCGTTTTGAACCCGAGGGCTTTTTATGCTTTCGATTCCTGTTCCCCATGTTGGCGATGGGCCTTTGCATATTGCACAGCATCCGGAAAAGCAAGAATCAGCAGAATCCATAAATTCCGGCTTGCCGAAGCCATCCACCAAACACGATTTTGAAAAGCGTCCGGAGCCGGGCGCTTTTTTCACGCCCATTTCCCGGAGAGGACGAGCCTTGGTCCTCCCGATACTGCTCCTCCGCAGGATCCTTCATTTTATCGAGGGACCGTATCAGATTCCTGATGCAATTTCCCGTTTCTTATGATATACTGTAGATAATGTGAAAACAGTCGGGAGGGCATCGCATATGGACGAAAATCAACAGAAGGAAACCCTGTTTGAGCGGCACAGGGAAAACATCTACTTCCGATGGGGACTGACGGCCTTTACGGTGATCGTGGCGTGCATCATTGTCGCGCAGTTCGTCACGAAGCTCACGTCCTTTTTCGGTATTCTCGGCACCCTGGCCAAAACCCTTGCGCCGGTGCTGTACGGCCTGTGCATCGCCTATCTGCTGGACCCCATCGTGGGCCGGGTGGAGCGGTGGCTGCTGCCGCGGGCTCAGCGCCGCATCCGGCCGCCGGAACGGGCGGAACGGGCCGTCCGGGGCGTGGGCGTGCTGATCGCCATGATCCTGATGCTGCTGATCGTGTGGGCGCTGCTGTCCATGGTGCTGCCCCAGCTCCTCGACAGCCTTAACACCATCATCGGCAACCTGCCCGCCTACTATCGGACCCTCAGCGGCTGGGTATCCACGGTCCTGGAGGACAACAATATCCAGATGGCCGACTTCACCAGCGAAATCCTCGACAAGGTCTACGCCTATCTCTCCAACTGGCTCACCTCCACCCTGCTGCCCAAGGCACAGTCCATCGTGGTGAACCTCACCTCCAGCGTGGTGGGCATGGCGCGGGCTCTGCTGAACCTGATTATCGGTCTTATCATTTCCGTCTACCTGCTCATGGGGAAGAAGCGGATCCTCTCCCAGGCCAAAAAGCTCTGCTACGGCATCCTGGGCGTCAAGCGCGGCGGCTACGTCTGCAACGTCTGCACCTTTGCAAACCAGGCCTTCGGCGGCTTTATCGGCGGGAAAATCCTCGACTCCGCCATCATCGGGGTGCTGTGTCTCCTGGGGCTGAGTATTCTGAAAATGCCCTATGCCCTGCTGATCTCCATCATCGTGGGCGTCACCAATATCATCCCCTTCTTTGGACCCTATATCGGCGCGATCCCCTCGGCGCTGCTGCTGCTGGTCATCGACCCCATGAAGTGTCTGTACTTCGTGATTTTTATCCTGATCCTCCAGCAGCTTGACGGCAACGTCATCGGTCCCATGATCCTGGGCGACGCCACGGGGGTCAGCGGACTGTGGGTCGTGGTGTCCATTCTGGTGTTCGGCAGCTTCTTCGGGGTGGTTGGCATGATTATCGCCGTTCCGACCTTCGCGGTGATCTACAAAATCATCAGCGAGCTTGTGAACCGGCTGCTGAAAAACCGCGGCCTCTCCACCGCCACAGCCGACTACGAGGCGTGGAACTATCCGCCGCGGCCCGAATCCGCCGCCTGGCGCAGACCCATCAACCGCCGCCATTACCGCCGGGCCGCACGGGCCGCACGCCGGGCCGCCAAAAAGGAGCCGCCGGTCGAGGACACCCCGCCGGCGGAGGACGCGCCGTCCGACGGAGATACATCGCCGTGAGTTTTTCCCCAAAAACGGAAATTATCAGTTGAGAACCGCCGCACAATGTTGTATAATAGCAGATGACAGAGACATCTGCTGACCAAATTTTATTATAACGGAGGTAAGTTCAAATGTTTGACGCACTGATTGAAAAGCTGAAGGCAAGCCCCAAGACCATCGTATTTACCGAGGGTCCCGACGCCCGTATCCTGGAGGCCACCTCCCGGCTGCTGGCCGAGGGCATCGTCAAGGTGGTCCTGGTGGGCAAGGTGGCCGAGGTGGAGGCTGCCGCCAAGAAGGGCGGCTTCCACATCGAGGGCGCTGAGATCATCGACCCTGAGACCTACGAGGGCATGGACGAGATGATCGCCAAGATGGTGGAGCTGCGTAAGGGCAAGATGACCCCGGAGCAGTGCAAGGCCAATCTGCTCAAGGGCAACTACTTCGGCACTATGCTGGTGAAGATGGGCAAGGCCGACTGCCTGCTGGGCGGCGCCACCTATTCCACCGCCGACACCGTCCGTCCCGCGCTCCAGCTCATTAAGACCAAGCCCGGCAACTCCATCGTGTCCTCCTGCTTCATCATGGTCCGCGACAACGCCGACGGCACCCAGGAGAAGCTGGCCATGGGCGACTGCGCCATCAACATCCATCCCACCGAGGACAATCTGGTGGAAATCGCCCAGGAGACCGCCAAGTGCGCGCAGACCTTCGGCATCGACCCCAAGGTTGCCTTCCTGAGCTTCTCCACCAAGGGCTCCGCCAAGGACGACGAGGTCACCAAGGTCCAGAACGCCGTGGCCAAGGCCAAGGAGGTCATGGACGTGCCTGTGGACGGCGAGATGCAGTTTGACGCCGCCGTGGCGCCTGAGGTGGGCCAGCTCAAGTTCCCCGGCTCTCCCGTTGCCGGACAGGCCAACACCTTCATCTTCCCCGACGTCACCGCCGGCAACATCGGCTATAAGATCGCTGCCCGTCTGGGTGGATTCGCCGCCTATGGTCCCATCCTGCTGGGTCTGAACGCGCCCATCAACGACCTGAGCCGCGGCTGCAACGCCGACGAGGTCTACAAGATGGCCATTATCAC
>CAZBOR010000186.1:0-2952 GCA_964493585.1 uncultured Oscillospiraceae bacterium | reverse complement strand
CGGGACCGCGCACATAGTTTGCGGCAAATTGGGCATCCTTCCCATGAGGTGAGACCCATGGACAATCGACCCCATCCCAGGCCCCGGCCCAAATATCCCGTGCCCATCACCCATGAGAGCATCTGCGCCATCTTCCGCGGCGCGGCGGATTTCACCAAGCGGCGGCTCATGGCCGGCGGGCAGGAGATCTGGGTGTATTCCATCGACGGACTGGTGGCCGGCTCGGAAATATCGGACTATGTGATAAAGCCCCTGATGCGGGCCAAAGGGCCGCTGACCGCCGAGACGGCGGAAAGGCTGACGGTCTACAACGCCGTGGCCAACGAGACAGCGGATATGGACGCGGTGGCCGGCGCCCTGGTCAACGGCTTCTGCGTGGTGCTCTTCGGCGAAAACGACGCGGTGGCCTTCGAGGTCAAGACCGGGGAAAAGCGCTCCATCTCCGCGCCGGAGGTGGAGAACACCATCAAGGGCGCAAAGGACGCCTTTACAGAGACAATTCGCACCAACACCAGTCTGCTGCGCCGCCATCTCCGCACCCCGGAGCTGCGGCTGGAGGAGCAGGTGGTGGGCCGTCAGAGCCTGACCAACGTGACGGTCTGCTCCATCGCGGGCGTCACGGACCCCAGGCTGGTGGCGGCGGTGTCCCGGCGGCTGAGCACCATCGACATAGACGGGATGCTGACGCCGGCCTCGGTGGAGGAGTACCTGACGGGTTCCCGCAAGACGGCGTTCCCGCTGCTCCTTTTCACGGAGCGGGCGGACCGATTTGCCTGGGGCCTGCTGTCGGGCCGGGTGGGGGTCCTGGTGGACGGACTGCCCCTGGGGTATCTGCTGCCCTGCTCCCTGGGGGATTTTCTGGAGTCCCCGGAGGACCGGGGCGGCAACTATGTGGTGGCCTCTGCGGTGAAGCTGCTGCGGATTCTCAGCTTTCTGGCGGCGCTGCTGACGCCGGGCTTCTTTACGGCGGTGTGCCTCTATCACCAGGAGATGATCCCCACGGCGCTGCTGAAGGCCATCGTGGAAAGCCGTCAGGCGGTACCGCTGTCCACCGGGGCCGAGGTCCTGCTGCTGCTGGCGGCCTTTGAGCTGCTACAGGAGGCGGGGCTGCATCTGCCCCAGAATCTGGGCCAGGCGGTGTCCATCATCGGCGGCCTGGTGGTGGGCTCTGCGGCGGTGGAGGCCAGTTTGATCTCTCCGGCGTCGCTGATCGTGGTGGCGGCGGCCGGTATCTGCGGCTTTACGCTGCCGCAGCAGGACTTTGCCGACGCCATCCGCATCTGGCGGTTCGCCATTGCCCTGGGCGCTCTGGCGGCGGGACTGGCGGGAGTGACCATGGTGTTCCTGCTCCTGCTGCTGCATCTGAGCGATCTCAGCAGTCTGGGCCTGAGCTATCTGTACCCGCTGGACCGGGGGCAGCTCCTGCGGCTCCGGCCCCGTCTGGTGACGGAGAAGTGGCGCAAGGCGGAGCTGGAACCGGATAACCTGAGAAATCAGAGGTGAGCGTATGAAAAAATGGCTGCTGTGTCTGGCCGTGGTGCTGGCGGTGGGAGCCATGGACCTGTGGCCCTTTCCCCAACAGGACGCGGGAGAGCTGTATTTGGTGGAAACGCTGTTCATAGAGACAGATGGCGCAGCGGTACGCCTTCGGTCCGGCGAGCTGGAGGCCCAGGGGACCACGCTGGAGGATGCGCTCGCCGCCATGGAGGACAGAGCGCCCGGACAGCTCTTTCTGCGGCAGGCCCGCCGGGTGGTGTTCTGCGGCGGCGCGGAGGAGGTCTGCGATCCCATGGAGCTGCCGGAGGAGCTGCCCATGGGCGCCTGTGTCTACCGCTGCCGGGGGACGGCGGAACGGGTGGATCAGGAGACGCTGAACAAGGTGCTGGAGGCATGGGAACGGCGGCACGAGGACGCGCCGACCCTGGCCGACTTAAAGAACAGCGCGCTGACAGGCCGACCTCTGAGGCTCACGGACATGGAGGAGGACGAAAATGCGTAGGGATGTGGGCGTGTTCGGGGCCGTGACGGGTCTGGGAGCCATGGTCACGGCGGGATTTTCCTGGACGGCAGTGCTGACGGGCTGGGCCATCAGCGGCGTGCTGCTGGCGATTTTGCCCCGGGACGGAACAATGAAAAAGCGAGGCGATGCCCTGCTGGTGCTGCTGGGCGGCGTCTGCGTGCTGGCGGCGGTGGCGCTGGGCGCGGAGGACGCCTTCCCGGAGGACAGCACCTTCCCCTTTGTGTCGGCGGCGGTGCTGCTGCTCCTGTGGCGGGGAATGTGCGGGGAAAGGCGCAGCCTCAGTGCGGCGGCCAATGTGCTGGGACTTTTTCTGGCGGCAGTGCTGGGCGCGGTGACGGTTTTCGGACTACAGGACGTGCGCTGGGAGGAGACGGTACCCGGCGGCTTCTCCTGGTGGCAGGTCTATGTGACGGTGGCGGCGGTCAGTCCCTGGTGGCTTCTGCGGCGGGGAGCGCGGACCGCCGGAACCTGGGGGTGGTTTGCCGCCAGCGCCGCAGTGTGTTTGAGCTTCAGCCTGCTGACCTGGGGCATTTTGGGCAGCGGACTGGCCGTGGAGGAGCGGTTTCCCCTCTATCGGGCGGTGCAGACCATCCGGATCCTTGGAGTATTGCAGCGGTTTGAGGCCATGCTGGCGGCGGCGGTCCTCATGGGAGCCTTTGCGGTGATGCTGCTGACCGGGGACCGGATCGCGGAATCGCTGGACACGCTGCTGCCTCGCTGCCGTAGAAAATGGAAAAGCGGCGCGGTCGTAGCGGCCGCCTTCGGGCTGGAATGGGCCTTCCGACTGCTTCCGGCGCAGTTGACCGCCCTCGGAAACAGGGTATTTTGGGGTCTGCTGCCACCAATGGCACTATTTGTTGTGTTTTTAGAAAAAACAGAAAAAAAGCGAAAAAAGAGTTGACAAAAGGGGAAGGATGGAATATAATATCTGA
>CAZBOR010000185.1:0-2977 GCA_964493585.1 uncultured Oscillospiraceae bacterium | reverse complement strand
CGGAATATTTTTGCGCTACAGGCAAACAATACCTTTGCACAACAAATTGGAGGTATTGCTATGAAAAAAAGCCTATCCATTCCTCGTTTTCTGCTGGCGCTGGGAATCGGCGCGCTGCTGACGGCTCCGGCTCTGGCGGCGGAGCAGACGCTTTGCTATGACGATGTGTATTGCTTTTCTGCTGCGGACTTCCCGTCAGACAGCGGCTCCGGCGTGCTCCTGACCCAAGTGCCGGAGGACGCCCTGGGACAGCTTCTGCTGGGAAACCGGGTCCTGCGGGCCGGAGACGCGCTGACGCAATCCCAGCTCTCGGCGCTGACCTTTGTACCCTCCGGACAGGAGACCGGCAGCGCGGTGATCTCCTGCCTGAGCCTGACAGACCACGGGGCGGAGGAGGCGGAGCTGACGTTGAAAATCGGCTCCGGTAAAAACGAGCCGCCCGTGGCGGAGGACTCGAAGTTCCGGACGTTCAAAAACATCCCCGGCCAGGTGCCGCTGACGGTGTCTGATCCGGAGGGAGACCCGCTGACCGTCACCATCGTCCAGGCGCCCAAGCGCGGCAACTGCGAGGTCGGGGACGACGGCACCGTCACCTATACCCCTGCGGAGAATAAGGTGGGCAAGGACTCCTTCACCTACACGGTCACGGACAGCGCCGGCAACGTGTCGGAGGAGGCCACGGTCCATGTGGTGATCCAAAAGCCCTCGGACAAGCAGACCTACGCCGACATGGGCGGCGACGAGGCCCAGCTTGCCGCCGCGTGGCTCCGGGAGGAGGGCATCTACACCGGGCAGACGGTGGCCGGTCAGCTCCTTTTTGGCCCCGATGAGACCGTTTCCCGTGGGGAGTTCATCGCCATGTGCGCCGCCATGATGGGGCTGGACGAGGACGCGGAGGCCCTGTCCACGGGATTTGTGGACGAGGACGAGACGCCCCAGTGGCTCAGTCTCTATGTGTCTGAGGCGCTGCGCTGCGGCTATCTCAGCGGCGTCCGCACCGAAGGCGGGTTGGCCCTGGAGGCAGACGCGGACATCACGGAGGACCAGGCTGTGCAGATGGTCAGCGCCATGCTGGGTCTGGACCGGAGCGATTCGGCCGCCGTTATGACCATGACCGGCGCGGCGGACAGCACAGCGTCGGACCAGCCCCTGACCCGTCGTCAGGCCGCGATGCTGCTCTACGGAGCCAGCCTTTATGACAGCGCCAGCGGCGAAGGCACGAGCCTGCTGTCCTGGGCGTCGAAATCATGAGATATGGCCTGTTGCAGCGCTGCAACAGGCCATATTTTTTCTACCATAGCCATATCAGCGCCGCGCCCAGCAGGATCACAGCCGCAGCGCCGAAAGCCAGCAGCTTCCAATGCCGATGGCGCGGCTCCACATTCTGGCGGATATAGCTGTCCGCCACCCGGCACGCCTCCTCCAGCACCTGCTCCGGAGAGCGTCCCTCCAGCATGGGGCTGTCATCCCGGACCATGAAAATCGCCTGGTCGAAATACTTGGTATCCGGGCAGCGGACCACAACCACCCGTTTCTGTACGCCTTTTACCATGAAAAGCACCTCCTGATACCATTTTTACCCGGTTTCCGGAGGTTTAATCCAGAGCTTGCAGCCTTTTTGCGTCCGGCACGATGTCTGTTTTCCGGACCCTGTCCCAGGAGAATTCCGCCGCAAGCTCCCTGGCGGAAACGGGCTCCGGGGTATCCCTCAGGCCGCAGCAGCAGGCCAGCAGACCCAGCAGCGCCTCCGGTCTGTACTGCCGGCGCAAGGCCCCCAGGTCCAGATCCCGGTCCCGCTTGCTGAGCCGCCGTCCGTCCGGGGCCAGGAGCATCGGCACATGGTAAAACTTCGGAGGCGTCAGGCCCAGCGTTCGGTACAGCCAGAGCTGCGCCGGGGTTGAGGACAGCAGATCCCTGCCCCGGACCACCTCGGTGACGCCGTCAAAGCTGTCGTCCACCACGACCGCCAGCTGATAGGCCGCCACACCGTCGGCCCGGCGCAGAATGAAATCGCCCCATTCCCGCCGGAGATTCATGGTCTGAGGGCCCTGCAGTCCATCGGTAAAGGCGACAATCTCATCGGGGACCATGACCCGCAGGCAGGGCGTCTTGGTCTGCTGCAGCCGCTGAGACGGCGTCAGACGGCGGCAGGTCCCGGCGTAGATGACCCGCCCATCGGAGGCGTGGGGCGCGGAGGCCGCGTGAAGCTGGTCCCTGGTGCAGTAGCAGGGGTAGAGCAGTCCCTTCTGCTGAAGCCGCTCCAACGCTGCCTCGTAGGCGGGTCCCCGCCTGCTCTGATTTTCGCTTCTGCGGTCCCAGGTGAGGCCCAGCCAGCGAAGATCATCCATGATGGCCTGGGCGTACTCCGGGCGGCTCCGGGCCGGGTCCAGGTCCTCCATGCGAAGCACGATCTCCCCGCCGCCGCTCCTGGCCGACAGCCAGGCCAGCATGGCCGAACACACGTTGCCCAGATGCATCCTGCCGCTGGGGCTGGGCGCGAAACGTCCCACAGTCATGGCCATCCCTCCGTTTCCGCTCCAATTTTAGCATATTTCCCCGTGGGAATCAACGGAGCACGGGCAAAAACGGCAACGCTCCCCCGAATTATAGCCCCGAACCCGATCTGTGCTCTGCGAAAGCCCTGACGCTGCGGGGAGTTTTTCAAAAAAATTCTTGACAAAACCGGCCGCGCATGGTAATATCTAAAGGCTGACATTTCAGCCCTATGCGGGTGTAGTTCAATGGCTAGAATCCCAGCCTTCCAAGCTGGTCGTGTGGGTTCGATTCCCATCACCCGCTCCATGATCTGCGCCAATAGCTCAGCTGGATAGAGCAACTGCCTTCTAAGCAGTAGGTCGGGGGTTCGAGTCCCTCTTGGCGTACCAAGGCAGCCTCTTCGGCTGCATGGCGCAGAGGAAGAACTATGGTGGGTGTAGCTCAGTTGGTTAGAGCGCCAGATTGTGGCTCTGGAGGCCGT
>CAZBOR010000184.1:0-2989 GCA_964493585.1 uncultured Oscillospiraceae bacterium | reverse complement strand
AAAAGAAAATAATTCTTTCCTTCCGACAAAAAGCGTGCTATGATATAAGGCGGAATCCACAAAAGAAAGGAAATGAACCATGAACGGCAGTATCAGCAAAGAATTTTTAGACGCGGCGGCGGAGCGCTTTGACAGCTCCACGCGCAATCATATTGCCATGAACGCGACGGTGGCGGAGGGCATTCGTCATGCGGCAGCGAACTGCGCTGCCCCAAGAGCCCATCGGCACAGCTTTTCCGTAAGCCTGGAGCAGGGCGACATCACCAATCAAAAGCAGAGCGGCCGCTGCTGGATGTTTGCGGCGCTGAACACCATGCGGTTCCAGGTGATGAAGCGGCTGAATCTCAAGACCTTTGAGCTGTCTCAGGCCTACCCGCTGTTCTACGATAAGCTGGAAAAGAGCAACTATTTTCTGGAAAATATTTTGAAAACTCTGGACGAGCCGACGGACGGGCGGCTCATGGCGTTCCTGCTGGCCGGACCGCTTGGCGATGGCGGACAGTGGGATATGTTCGTGGGCCTGGCGGAGAAGTACGGCGTGGTCCCCAAGGAGGCCATGCCGGAGAGCGTTTCCTCCTCCGCCACCAGCGATCTGAACTCCTATATGACCGAAAAGCTCCGGGAGGACGCCTGCGCGCTCCGCAGCGCCTACCGCCAGGGGGCGTCCGTGGAGGCGCTTCGGGCCCAGAAGGAGTCCATGCTGGAGGAGCTGTACCGAATGCTCTGCATCGCCCTGGGTACGCCGCCCAAGACCTTTGACCTGGAGGTCCGGGACAAGGATGGGAAATTTATCCGGGACGCGGGTCTGACGCCCCAGGCGTTCTATCAGAAATACGTCGGGATGGAGCTGACGGACTATGTGAGCCTAATCAACGCGCCCACGGCGGACAAGCCCTTCAATCGCACCTACACCGTGAAATTCCTGGGCAACGTCCTGGAGGGCCGCCCGGTGAAGTATCTGAACCTGACCGCGCAGGAGCTGAAGGCGGCGGCCATCGCCCAGCTCCAGGCCGGAGAGCCTGTGTGGTTCGGCTGCGACGTGGGCAAGCGGTCCCTGCGGGATGGGGGCCTGATGGCCCTGGACGCGCTGGCGGTGGAGGACCTCTTTGACATCCACCTGGGAATGGACAAGGCCCAGCGGCTGGAGTACGGCCAGAGCCTTATGACCCACGCCATGGTGCTCCAGGGGGTGAATCTGGACGAAAACGGTCAGCCAAACCGCTGGCGGGTGGAGAATAGCTGGGGCAAGGACGCCGGCAAGGACGGATATTACGTTATGACCGACGACTGGTTCACCGAGTACACCTATCAGGTGGTGGTGAACAAAAAGTACCTCACCGAGGCCCAGCGGGAGCTTTGGGAGCAGACGCCTCTGGAGCTGGAGCCGTGGGACCCCATGGGCAGCCTGGCATGAACATACAAATTACACAATTTTAGCACAAAGGTGTATTTGACAAACGGATGAATTTGGTATATGCTATAGGCAAGGCTTTTCAGAAAATACGCTACATAATGAAATGGAGGAGTTTATAATGGCAAAGGCAGATATTCTGTTTGACAAAACAGAATTTGTGCTCCGCATGGCCGACAAGCAGGCCATGACCATGAACGTCCGGGCGGATCAGATCACTACCATCACCATCCAGCCCACCATGCAGAAAAAGCTGTTCAAAAAGATTCCCTCTGAGGTCATCCTCATCAAGATGAAGGGTGGCGCAGGCGGACCCGGCGGCGGCAACGATGGTATGCCCATCACCAAGGAGGCTCTGGAGAACAAGGAGAAGGGCTCCTGGGAGCGCGCAAAGAAGCAGATGCTGAAATTTGCCAAGGACAATAACATCACGCTCCACGAGGAGTCGGAGCTGTGGGAGCCGCCCAAGATGGACGGCGGTATGTAATATGCCGGAAAGGGCCGCAGGAACTACGCCTGCGGCCCTTATACTATTTCCTGATTTTACAGTTCATTCCTGGTTGGCGGCCATGGTGGCGTCGATGTGCTTGTTGATCTGCTCGGTGAACTCCATGGCGGCGTTGTAGCCCATTTTCTTCTGGCGGTTGTTCATGGCGGCCACCTCCAGGATCACCGCCAGATTCCGTCCCGGCTTCACGGGGACCGTCAGCATGGGGACCTTGACCCCCAGAATCGTGGTGAACTCATTTTCAATGCCGAGCCGGTCATAGGCGATGTCGTCCCGCCAGGCCTCCAGATTCACCACCATGTCGATGTTGGAGGCGTCCTTCACCGCGCCCATGCCGAAGAGCTTTGCCACGTTGATGACCCCGATGCCCCGCAGCTCGATATAGTGGCGGATCAGCTCCGGCGCGCACCCTGTCAGCTGATACGCGCCCTCTTTTTTGATCTCCACCGCGTCGTCGGCAATCAGCCGGTGGCCCCGCTTGACCAGCTCGATGGCGGCCTCGCTCTTTCCCACGCCGCTCTCGCCCAGCAGGAGCATCCCCTCGCCGTGGACCTCCACCAGAACGCCGTGACGGGTGAGCCGCGGCGCCAGATAATGCTTGAGCGTGGCGATCATGGTGGACACCAGCTCCGAGGTGGTCTCGTCGCTGCGGAGGATGGAGATGTTGTGCTTCCGGGCCATAATCATACACTCCGGGAACGGCTCCAGATGCCGGGCCAGGATCAGGGCCGGCGGCCGGAAGGAGAACAGCCGGTCAAAGGCCACCACCCGCTGCTCCGGGGTCAGGCCGGACAGATAGGTCTGCTCCACCAGACCGATGACCTGGAGCCGGGCCGGTTCAAAGTGCTCGAAAAATCCCGTGAGCTGGAGGGCGGGCCGGTTGACGTCCTCCACGATGATCTGAATCTTCTCAAAATCCGAGGACTGGAACAGCATCTCCAGTTTGAATTCCTTGGACAGATGCTGGAGGGAAACCATATAGGTGGACATGGCGCAGCTCCTTTCCGTTTGATGACCCGTATATTATACCCCCAAAGGATGCGTTTGGCAACAAAGAAAAATGATAAAAA
>CAZBOR010000183.1:0-3050 GCA_964493585.1 uncultured Oscillospiraceae bacterium | reverse complement strand
CCCGGCGCCACCAACCTGACCACCGGCATCGCCACCGCCTACTACGATTCCTCCCCCGTGGTGTTCATCACCTGCAACGTGACGGAAAACACCCTGGGAAAAGACGCCTTCCAGGAGGTGGACATCACCGGCATCGCCATGCCCATCACCAAGGCCACCTATCTGGTCCGGGACCCTCAGACCATCCCCGACATTATGCGGGAGGCCTTTGCGGTGGCCGCCACGGGACGGCCCGGCCCGGTGCTCATCGACTTTTTGAAAAATGTCACCGCGCCCGACGTGCTCATCGACTATGAGCCGATGGAGCGCAAGGAGCACATCAAGCATGGCCGTCTCCAGGCGCTGACCAAGCGCATCGGCTGGGACATCCGGACGCCGGAGCCCAGCCACAGCGACATCGAGCTCCTCGCGGAGATGATCCGGGTCTCGGAAAAGCCCCTTCTGATCTGCGGCGGCGGCGTGGTCCGGGGCCGGGCGGACCGGGAATTCCGGGCGCTGGCGGAGAAGATCGACGCCCCGGTGGCCATCACCGTCATGGGCGGCGGCGGGTTCCCCGGCGGACATCCTCTGGCCACGGGCATGATCGGGATGCACGGCTCCCAGGCCTCCAACATCGCCTGCGACAACTGCGACCTGCTGGTGGCGGTGGGCTGCCGTTTCTCCGACCGGGTAGCCCTGGACCCCGACAGCTTTGCGTCCCAGGCCAAAATCGTCCACATCGACATCGACCGGGCGGAAATCGACAAGAATGTCAAGACGGACCACCACATCATCGGCGACGCCAAGCGGGTGCTGGAGCTGCTCTACGGCATGGTGGAGCCGAAGGACAACCAGCGCTGGAAGGACTTTGTATTCTCCTACCCCAAGCGCGTGGCATACGAGGACAAGCCCGACCATCTCACGCCCCAGCAGGTGCTGGAGACCATCCGGCAGATCGTGCCGGGAGATTCCATCGTGGCCACGGACGTGGGCCAGCACCAGATGTGGACCATCCAGCACTTCAATTTCGACTATCCCGGCCAGCTCCTCACCTCCGGCGGCTTCGGCACCATGGGCTTTGGCCTGGGGGCCGCTCTGGGCGCCAAGCTGGGGAATCCCGACAAGACCGTGCTCCACATCACCGGGGACGGCTGCTTCCGCATGAACGGCCAGGAGATGGCCACAGAGAGCCACTACGACATCCCGGTCATCACCTTCGTCTTTGACAACCGCACCCTGGGCATGGTCCGCCAGTGGCAGAACCTGATTTACCGGAAACGCTTTTCCCAGACGGATCTGGACTTCGCGCCGGATTTTGTGAAGCTGGCGGAGGCCTACGGGCTGAAGGGCAGGCGCGTCACCTCCGTGGAGGAGCTGAAGGCGGCCATCCACGAGGCCCTGGACTGGGGCCATGGCTATGTGGTGGACTGCATGATCGACACGGATGAAATGGTGCGTCCCATGGTGGGCGGCGGCCAGCCCATCACCAACTTTATGCTGATTTGACGGGAGGGAGCCATATGAACACAGAAAAGAAAGCCTATACCCTGTCCATTCTGGTGGAGGACACCCCCGGCGTACTGAGCCAGGTGGCCCGGCTCTTCTCCCGGAAGGGCTATAATATCGAATCCATCTGCGCCGGTCCGGCCCTCGGCACCGGCACCACCCGCATCTCCGTCGTGACCATCGGCGACGAGGCCATGATCCACCAGATTGCCACCCAGCTCTCCAAGCTCCTGCTGGTGATCTCCGTGGACGTGCTCACCGGTGAGGACGCCATCCAGCGGGACATGGTGCTGATTAAGGTCCGGGCCGAGACCAGGGACGCCAGGGAGGACATCATCCAGATCACCAATGTGTTCCGGGGCAGCATCGTGGATTTCGGACCCCATTCGTTAATCATTGCCGTCGTGGGCGCCGCTGAAAAGCTCAAGGCCATGCTGAAGCTCCTGGGAGACTACGGCATCCTGGAAACCGCGCACACCGGTATGGTTGCCCTCGAAAGAGGAGAAAAAACTATATACGATCAAAATAAACTCAAGGAGGAATATAACTATGGCAAAAATGTACTATGAGAAGGACTGTGATCTCTCCGTCCTGAGCGGCAAGAAAATCGCCATCGTGGGCTATGGCTCCCAGGGTCACGCCCATGCCCAGAATCTGCGGGATTCCGGGTGTGATGTGATCGTGGGCCTGCGTCCGGGCAAGTCCTGGAACAAGGCCACGGAGGACGGCTTTACGGTCCTGTCCGTGGCGGACGCCGCCAAGGCCGCCGACATCATCATGATCCTGGTCAATGACGAGCGCGCCGCTGACATCTACTCCGCCAGCATCGCCCCCAACCTGACCGCCGGCAAGGCGATTGCCTTCGCCCACGGCTTCAACATCCGCTACAAGCAGATCGTGCCGCCCGCCGATGTGGATGTGTTCATGGCCGCGCCCAAGGGCCCCGGCCACACGGTCCGCTCCCAGTATGTGGCGGGCAAGGGCGTTCCCTGCCTGGTGGCGGTGGAGCAGAATGCCTCCGGCAACGCCCTCCAGATCGCCCTGGCCTATATCGCCGGCATCGGCGGCGCCCGCGCCGGCATCATGGAGACCACCATGCACGATGAGACCGAGACCGACCTGTTCGGCGAGCAGACCGTCCTTTGCGGCGGCGTGGTGGATCTGATGCAGTGCGGCTTCGAGGTCCTCTGCGAGGCCGGCTATGCCCCCGAGAACGCCTATTTCGAGGTCTGCCACGAGGTCAAGCTGATCGTCGACCTGATCAACAAGGGCGGCGTCGCGGCCATGAACTACTCCATCTCCGATACCGCCGAATTCGGCGAGTATGTCTCCGGCCCCCGTGTCATCAACCATGAGCAGGTCAAGGCCAACATGCGGGCTGTCCTGTCCGACATCCAGGACGGCACCTTCGCCGGCCGCTGGATCGCCGAGAACAAGAACGGCCGCACCTTCTTCAACTCCAGGCGCGCCATGCTGGCCAAGCACCCCCTGGAGACCGTGGGCGAGCGCCTGCGCTCCGAGATGCTGTGGAAGCAGAGCGGCACCGGCGACGCCGATCTGGACGC
>CAZBOR010000182.1:0-3050 GCA_964493585.1 uncultured Oscillospiraceae bacterium | reverse complement strand
GCCCTGGGGCGTCAGCCGCCAGCGGCCCGACACCTGCTTGGTCAGGCCCCTGCCGCCGTAGCGGGCAAGCACCTGCTCCAGAGGGTCAAACGGCATCAGGAAGGTGGATTCGTACTCCTTTCGCTCGATGCCGTAGACGGTCCGCATCCGCAGCATGAGATATTCGCCGGCCCGCTCCTTGATGGGGACGTACTCACATTCGGTGGTGATGGCGTCGCCGGTGCGGATGGCCTTGATATACCTTGGCAGATCGGAGGCAAAGGTGTACCGGGTCCCCGCGAAATCCGAGGAGGCGGAGGGGCCGAAGCTCATATATTCGCCGCCCAGCCAGTATTTCAGATTGTGCAGACACTCCCGGCCCGTCTTGGAGAAGTTGGAGATCTCATACTGGTGGTAGCCATAGGCCTCCAGGGTGGACACCGCGTAGAGGTACATGGCCGCCTGGGCGTCGTCGTCGGGCAGGGCCGCCTGGTCCCGGTACTGGTAAAGGGGCGTGCCGGGATTCAGGGTCAGGCCATAGCAGGAGATGTGGTCGGGCTTTAGGTCGATGATGGACCCCAGAGCGTCGGCCCACTGCTGGGGACTCTGGGCGGGAAGCCCATACATCAGGTCCAGACTCACGTTGTCAAAGCCGGCGGACCGGGCGATGTCCACGGACCTCTGGGCCTGACGAAAGGTGTGGGGACGACCCAGGACCTTCAGAATCTGGTCGTGGTTGGACTGGACCCCGATGGAAATGCGGTTGAAGCCCGCGTCAAGGAGGCGCTTGCAGCCCTTTTCCGTGATGGACTCCGGGTTGGCCTCCAGCGTCACCTCGGCCGCCTTGGAGACATTGAACCGCTTGGAGAGGGCGGAGAACACCTGCCGCAGCCGCTCCGGGCCGAAGTAGCTGGGGGTGCCGCCTCCGAAATAGACGCTGTCCACCAGATATTTGGTGGCGCGCGCGCCGCCCTCCTTGATGTGGGCCGTCAGGGCCTTGACATATTTGTCCATCAGCTCCTGCGTATTTTCGCTGCGGGGCAGACTGTAAAAGTCACAGTATTTGCATTTGCTGCGGCAGAAGGGAATGTGTATATAGATGCCCAGGGATTTGCTCTGGGTCATGATCTTCTGTGAGGATCTCGCCATACCGGTCCCCTCCTTTTATTCGGAATCCAGCTTCAGCACCGCCATAAAGGCCTCCTGCGGGACCTCCACGGAGCCAAAGCTACGCATACGCTTTTTGCCTTCCTTCTGCTTCTCCAGCAGCTTCTTCTTCCGGGTGATGTCGCCGCCGTAGCATTTGGCCAGCACGTCCTTGCGGAGCGCCTTGATGGTCTCTCTGGCGATGATCTTCGAGCCGATGGCGGCCTGGATGGGAATCTCAAAGAGCTGACGGGGAATGTTCTCCTTGAGCTTTTCGCAGATCTTTCTGGCCCGCGGATAGGCCTTGTCCGCGTGGAGGATGAAGCTCAAGGCGTCCACGATCTCGCCGTTGAGCAGCACGTCCAGCTTCACCAGGTTGCTCTCCCGGTAGTCGGTCAGCTCATAGTCCAGAGAGGCGTAGCCCCTGGTCCTGGATTTGAGGCAGTCGAAGAAGTCAAAAATGATCTCGTTGAGGGGCATATCGTAGTGCAGCTCCACCCGGCTCTGGTCTAAATAGGTCATGTCGATATACTCGCCCCGGCGCTCCTGGCACAGCTCCATAATGCCGCCCACATACTCCGGCGGCGTGATGATGGCGGCCCGGACAAAGGGTTCCTCCGCCATCTGGATCTCCGAAGGGTCCGGATAGTTCAAGGGATTGTCGATGAGATGCACAGATCCGTCGGTTTTTGTGACCCGGTAGACCACGCTGGGCGCGGTGGTGATGAGGTCCAGGTTGAACTCCCGCTCCAGCCGGAGCTGAATGATCTCCATGTGCAGCAGGCCCAGAAAGCCGCAGCGAAATCCAAAGCCCAGGGCGACGGAGCTCTCCGGCTCATAGGACAAGGAGGCGTCGTTGAGCTTGAGCTTCTCCAGAGCGTCCCGCAGCTCCGGGTATTTCGCGCCGTCGGCGGGATAGACGCCGGAATAGACCATGGGCTGCACTTCCTTGTAGCCCTGCAGGGGCTCCTCCGCCGGACGGGCCGCGTCGGTGACGGTGTCGCCCACGCGGGTATCGGAGACGGTCTTGATGGAGGCGGTGAAGTATCCCACCTCTCCCGCGCCCAGAGCGTCGCACGGCTCCATGCCTCGCGGATGGAGATAGCCCACCTCCACCACCTTGTAGACGGCGCCGCCGGACATCATCTTCACGTCCATGCCCTGGCGGAGCACGCCGTCCATGACTCGCAGATAGACGATAACGCCCTTGTAGCTGTCATACTGACTGTCGAAGATCAGCGCCCGCAGGGGTCTGCTCCGGTCGCCGTCGGGCGCGGGCAGGTCCCGGACGATCATCTCCAGCACGGCGTGGATGTTGATCCCGTTTTTCGCGGAGATCTCCGGGGCGTCCTCGGCGGGCAGACCGATGATGTCCTCCACCTCCTGCTTGACCCGCTGGGGATCGGCGGCGGGCAGGTCAATCTTGTTGATTACCGGCAGAACCTCCAGCCCGGCGTCGATGGCCAGATAGGTGTTTGCCAGGGTCTGGGCCTCCACGCCCTGGGAGGCGTCCACCACCAGGATCGCGCCCTCGCAGGCCGCCAGGGACCGGGACACCTCGTAGTTGAAGTCCACATGGCCCGGCGTGTCGATGAGGTTGAGCACATAGGTCTCCCCGTCATCCGCCTGATAGAGCAGCCGGACGGCGCGGGCCTTGATGGTGATGCCCCGCTCCCGCTCCAGCTCCATATTGTCCAGGATCTGGTCCTCCATATCCCTGGCCTCCACCGCCTGACACGCCTCCAGGAGCCGGTCGGCCAGGGTGGATTTCCCGTGGTCGATGTGGGCCACGATGGAAAAGTTCCGCAGTTTATTCAAATCCGTCATAGATTACACCTCATAAGTTCATTACATTATAGTATAGGCGATTTTGAGCGGTTTGTAAAGGCGTTTTCCCCATATGTCACGCTTTTTGACGGCTCGCG
>CAZBOR010000181.1:0-3075 GCA_964493585.1 uncultured Oscillospiraceae bacterium | reverse complement strand
GGCTCTATTTTACCATGTTTCCACCGGATAGGCAATAAAAATACAGGCCGGGGATCTCAGGATCCCCGGCCCATGCGGATTTATTTATGCCAGATTCAGCCGCTTTTTCAGATTCACCACCGTCAGCATATAGAACGCCGCGCAGACGATCAGCTCATACACGATGGTCGTCAGCAGTCCCAGATGCCACGTCTGCATGGAGGTGAACTCCAACACGCTGCTTCCGATGGTGATATTCCACACATCCGTACCGGCTGGAGCGGTGACAATCATGGAGAAGTGATTATTTCCGATGATCGACAGTCCCGCCGTTTCCAGGATGTTGATAACGATGACCTGGAGAAAGTAGAACACCACGGACAGCAGCCCCTTGTGGTCCGAGAAGCCGTAGCCGATGGCCATGGCGCTATAGAACTGGAGGAGCGAGCAGGCAATCGACACAAAGAGCAGCACCAGAATTTCCACGATCACAGCGGTGTCGTTAAGCGCCAGCCGGAGCGTCATCTCCTGGAATGTCTGCCGCAGCCCCTCCAGGAAGTAGCGCAGCATATCGTTTTCAAACACGGCGATCAGCACGCACAGCAGCAGCACCAGCACGGTCGCCATCAGCCAGATCGCCGCCGTGAGGAGCTTGCTCAGCACCAGGTGGTGGGTCGTCACCGGCAGCGTAAAGGACAGATAGCCCTCGTCCGTCAGCAGGTTCTGGTGGAACCGCTTTACCAGCAGCACGACGGTCATAACCGTCCCGACGACCAGCGCCAGCCCCCACATGACGATCACAAGAATGGCGATGTTTCTCACGAACCCGGACTTGTCTATCAGATGCAAGGAGATATTCGCTCCCACGCTCAGCAGCGCCATGGCCAGATAGATCACCCACATCAGCCGGCCTGTGGCCCGGAATTCGTGCTTTATCAGTTTTCTCAGCATTTGAACACCTCCCGGAACATCTGGTCCACGCTCTTGCCCTGCTCCTCCCGAATCTCATCCACGGTCTTATGCAGAACGATGTGTCCCTGATTGATAAAAATGGCCTCGTCCAGCACCTGCTCCACATCGGCGATCAGGTGGGTGGAGATCACCACCGCGGCCTCCGGATCGTAGTTGCCGATGATGGTGTGGAGGATGTAGTCCCGTGTGGCCGGGTCCACGCCGCCGATGGGTTCATCCAGCAGGTACAGCCGCGCCGCCCGGCTCATGACCAGGATGAGCTGTACCTTCTCCCGCGTCCCCTTGGACATCTGCCGGATGCGCTGGGTCAGCGGGATATTCAGATGCTCCAGCATCTCCTCCGCCCGTTTCCGGTCAAAGTCCCGGTAGAAGTCCCCGAAAAAGTCCAAAGTCTGTCCGGCGCTCATCCAGTCGGCCAGATAGGTCCGCTCCGGCAGATAGGACACCACGGCCTTTGTCTCCGGTCCCGGCGCCCGGCCGTCGATGGACAGCTCGCCGCTGTCCCAGGTGAGCAGACCGTTTGCCAGCTTGATTAGCGTGGTCTTGCCGCTGCCGTTTGGCCCCAGCAGGCCCACGATTTTTCCCGGCCCGATGGACAGGCTCACATGGTCCAGGGCCTGAACCCTGCCGTAGCGCTTGCAGAGGTCCCTGCACTCAAGAATTGCCGCCATTTGAAATCTCTCCCTTCTCCTGTGCCGCCCGGATCAGCGGCACGATTTCCGCTTTCTGATAGCCCAGCCGTTCCATGGCCCGCAGAAACTGCGTCACCTGCGCCTCCGCCTGGTCCTGTTTGGCCTGAGCGATCATCTGCGTGTCCTCCGTTACAAATCTGCCGCTGGTCCGCACGCTGAATACCAACCCGCTCCGTTCCAGCTCGCTGAGCGCCCGCTGCATGGTGTTGGGGTTGACCCCGGCCTCCATCGCCAGCTCCCGCACCGCCGGGAGCCGCTGCCCCGGCAGATACGCCGTGGTGATGATCCGCAACGTGAGCTGCTCCACTAGCTGGGTGTAAATCGGCGCGTCATTGGTGAAATGCCATTCCATACTGCACCTCCTGCTGTCATATTGTATTAGTTGCTTAGTACAATACTACAATAATACAATTCGGCCTGTTTGTCAAGCGGAATTTTTGAAAAAGCAAAAAAAGATTCCCACGCCAGCGGGTACCGGCGCGGGAACGGCAGGTGCGTACAGGTTTTTGAGGCGGATACCCGCTTACAGAAATCCCATTTGTTCTGGTCAAAATCAGGGCATAAAACTGCTCAAATCGCTTTGGTCGTGTATGTTATAGCGCGGGAGATTGTACAGGCCGCCGGAGGTATCCGCTGCACCCCAGGCCGTGGTAACCGTTACCGTGAAATGTTCTTGAATATAGTCTGCAATCCACTCCTCCGTTTTCCCATAGGGATAGGCAAAGTAAACAGGGGTAATTCCCAACTCCTGCTGAATCAGCGCAATGCTGGTCTGAATATCCGGGAACACTCTGGCTTCATAATCCTCCCGGCTTTCCCCCTCATTTCGGGCAACGCCCTGATCCGCCAAAATATGCACATCGTGGCTGTGCGAGCCAATTTCTACAATTCCTGATTGGAGCATTTCCCTGCACATATCCCATGTAAGGAACCCGCTCACTTCATCCTCGATTCGTTTGGTAATCAGCGCGATCACCGCTTTTGCATCGTACTCCTGAAGCAAAGGATAGGCGATCTCATAGTTGCTGGAATAGCCGTCATCAAAGGTAAGCATGACGGCTTTTTCCGGGAGCGGTTCTCCGGCTGCCAGTTCGCTCGGCAGCACAAAGCTATAGCCCTGCTCCGTCAGCCATTGTAGGTCCCTGCGAAAATGGCTTTCCGAGGTGGTAAAGTCGTTGCATTCCTGCCCATCTGGTACGAAATTATGATACATCAATATGTAAAGTGTACTCTTCGACTGTGCCAAATCGGCGGTTTCGGCGGTTTCGCCGCAACCCGACAGAACTGTGATAACAATCAACAGACTACATAAAACAATGCAGCGCTTCATCTTCTCTTAGCTCCTTTTTCTTCTTTTATTGGGAATTATCATAAAACTAAAACAAATCCACGGCTTTCGCCGTGGATTCACGTCGGTTATCAGACCGCACGG
>CAZBOR010000180.1:0-3106 GCA_964493585.1 uncultured Oscillospiraceae bacterium | reverse complement strand
GGTCATTTCGTGCTGCTTCAATGGCATATTAGGACAGCTACATGATAAAGAAAAAGCCTTGAAACCATTGAAAATTCAACAGTTCCAAGGCTTGGTGGGGGATGGTGGATTCGAACCACCGAAGGCTTAGCCAGCAGATTTACAGTCTGTCCCCTTTGGCCACTCGGGAAATCCCCCAGATAAACAGGACCCGCAGGAAGCGTGGAGCTGGTAGACGGACTCGAACCCCCGACCGGCTGATTACAAATCAGCTGCTCTACCAACTGAGCTATACCAGCGTCTCTCTTTAGAGCATGAATATTATATCCACTCGCCTCCGGTTTGTCAAGCATTTTTTCACGGTTCCGGGAAGTTTTTTGGAATACGGCAGACCGGGGATGGCCCCGGCCTGCTGCGGCGGATCACAAATTGCTCTCGGTGCTGACCCGACCACAGATGACAGTGAGATTTCCGTTCCGGGTGCGGATCTCGTCCAGAAATGCCTTGAGGGTATGTTCGTCCTTCAGCGTGACGGTGTACCGCAGCTCGTAGAGGGTACCCATATTGGTGGTTTTGACGCGGTCCAGGGTGTGATGGCTGGTGTAGGCGGAAAAAAGATCGTCAAAAATTCCCTCATAATCCAGATCCTCCGGGATGGTGATGCGGAGGTCCCGCTGGGTGTCGCCGCTGTCACCGAAGCCGGTGACGGTCAGTAGCAGGAAAAACAGCGTGACGATCACAAAGAAGGTGGCCGCCAGCACCACATAGCCCATGCCGCAGGCGATGCCCACTGCCACAGCCAGGAACAGCGCGCCGATCTGTCGGGCGGTGCCGGCCTCGGAGCGAAAGCGTATCAGCGAAAAGGTACCCGCTACCGCCACGCCGGCGCCCACGCTGCCGGACACCATCATAATAATGACCTGCACAATGGCGGGCAGAATGGCCAGCGTCAGGCAGAAGCTCCTGGAAAAATGGGTCCGGAAGGAGAAGCACAGGGCCACCAGAAGGCCCAGAATCAGGGCGGTGCCGATACAGATCAAAAAGCCGATGGGCGTGACACTGCCGGAAATTACACTGTTAAACATATTCATTCACAACTTTCTCGGAGAATTTTTTTGGTAGGATAAACTGCGTATAGCAGGTACCGATTTTGGAAAAGGAGGACTGGAAGATATGCTGCCGGCCCAGCAGATGCGCCAGCCACAGGGGCATGGCGCCGGGGACCTTGACCTCCATGAGTACCCGGTCGTCGGGCAGAACGGGTTTCCCGTATGGCCCGGCACAGAGGTCCAGCTCGGTATCCCGCCACAGGAGGTTGGTGTCAAAGGTGATGCGAAGATCTGGGTCCTCCTTGCCGAACATGGCCACCCGGTCATAGCTGAGGAACACCTGGGGCGTCGGATGGTGCAGCGCCATAAAGTGGGCGATCTCCCGCGTGATCTGCGGGTCCGTGGAGGCGGGGACAGTGCCTTCCAGCAAAAACGCTTTGGCCTCCGGTACCGGCAGAACGATGCGGCGCTTGTAGACGATGTGCTCGTATTTCTTTTTCAGCTCCACAAACACCCTGCCGGTCTGCGGGTCCGGGGTCCCGTAAGCCCGGACCCGGAGCTTCTCTTTGTAAATCGGCTTTTCGATCGAGGCCCGCGTGACGTCATACAGGGGCGTATCGAAAAAGATGTTGGAAATAGTATGGTTTCCATAGCTGTCCACAGAGAGATGCTCCTCCAAACAGGGCATAATGGCCGCCTGCTGGGCAGGGGTCATAAAAAATTTGGCCTCATACCGGGAGAAGGATGTAATAATTCCTTCAGACATGAATTTCCTCCTTTCCTGCCAGGAGCTTCTGCCGGTCCCATCTCAAAGGGCGGAAACCCTTTTTGAAAACCGCAGGTGCGTAAAGAACTGTAAGATAAGACTTTTGTGGCGACTGGCCACAAAAGAGGAGCGCCGTCCGGCGGTTTTCTGGAAAAAACAGTATCAGTATACCGGGACAATGCAAAGAATTTGTATGGGAATTGTAAAAATTATATAAATGCTGACAGCATGATTAGTATACCTGTTTCTATTTTCCATGTCAATGGAACAAAACAAAAAAACTGCAAAAACATAAACCGAAGGGCAAAATCGGCGTTTTTACTGTACAAACCGCCGTGGGATTGCTATAATAGAATTCACGGATCACAGATTTCACTCCAAGGAGATATGCTATGATTTATCTTGACAACGCGGCCACCACCAAGCCATGCCCCGCGGCGGTGTCCGCCATGACATGGGCTTTGACGGAGCAGTGGGAAAACCCTTCGGCGGTCTACGGGCTGGGCCTTCGGACGGAGCAGGCGGTAAAGACGGCCCGGAATCAGGTGGCGCAGGCTCTGGGATGCGCTCCGGAGCGCGTCTTTTTCACCTCCGGCGGTACCGAAGGGGACAACTTCGCCCTTTTTTCCGTGGCAAGACGATATGGAAAGCGCGGCAGACATATCATCACCACCGCCGTAGAGCACCACGCGGTGCTCCATACCGCGGCCGCGCTGGAGGAGCAGGGCTTCACCGTGACCTATCTCCGGCCCAGGAGCGACGGCAGCATCGCCAAGGAGGACCTGGCCGCCGCGCTGCGGAAGGATACGATTCTGGTGTCGGTCATGCTGGTGAACAACGAAACCGGCGCGGTCCAGGACGTCGCGGCTATGGCGCGGCTGGTCCATCAGCGGTCCCAGGCGGTGTTCCACACCGATGCGGTCCAGGGCTTTCTGAAGGTTCCCTTCCGGGCCTCCGGGCTTGGCGCGGACCTGATTACCGTCAGCGCCCATAAAATCGGCGGGCCGAAGGGCTGCGGCGCGGTCTATATGGACCCAAAGCTGCATCTGCCGCCGCTGCTCTATGGCGGCGGGCAGGAGAAGAATATGCGCTCCGGCACCGAAAACGTGCCGGGTATTCTGGGCTTTGGCGCCGCCTGTGAGACCTGGAGCCAGGACCTCCGGCCGCGCATCCGGCGCATGGAGGAGCTGAAGGCGCGGTGTCTGATGGGTCTGGCGGCCCAGGTGCCGGAGGCCCAGGTGCTGGGCTGTCACACCGCGCCCCACATTCTCTCTCTGGCGGTGCCGGGACTACGCAGTCAGGGGCTGATCGG
>CAZBOR010000179.1:0-3135 GCA_964493585.1 uncultured Oscillospiraceae bacterium | reverse complement strand
TTGGAGAGGGAGAGGTCAAAGACGCCATACTCGCCCAGTCCGGCCGCCGCCTCATCCATGGGTTCGGAGCTGGTGGAGAAGTCGCGCCAGATCAGGCCCTCGCTGTACCACTGGTTCATCAGGGTCAGGTACTCCTTGTATTCCTCCGTCACAGCGCCGAATATTACCTGTCCGTCCTTCACCATGAAGTTGGCGGTAACATCAAGACCGTTGGAGAAATACTGCTCGCCGTCAGAGTTCATCCAGTAGACCGCGCCATAGTTTTGCTGGAAGGCGGTAAGGACCTCGTGGTAATCCTCATAGGTCACGGGGGTATCAAGGCCCAGCTCTTCCAGCCAGTCCTGGCGCAGCGCCAGTCCCTGGGTGGAACGGGGGTCGGCAAATACGCCATAGGTCTGCGCCATGATGCCGGAGTCGGTATAGGTTTCTTTGCGAAGGTCCTCGTTTTCGTCGATCAGGGAGAAGTAGTTGGGCATATACTCCTTGAACTCAGCCAGGTCGTAAATGATCTCGTCCTCCACGGCGGAATCAATGGTGCCGCTGTAGTAGTTGACAAAGCTGAACCAAAGATTCGGGAAATCCCCGGATGCCACCACCAGGGACAGATTGGTGGACGCCTCGGTGATGGCAATACTCTGCACGTCCAAATCTACGTTGGTGATCCGCTCCAGCTCCATGTAAACGGAGTTTTCCTCCATTCCGGACATAGCCGCAAACAGCGGCGGCAGGAAGTCTGTCCACAGGGACAATGTGATCGGCTCCTCCACCAGAGGCAGCGGGATCTCGGTGTAGTGGTATTGGTAGATACCGGCCTCCGTCAGCGTTGCATCCTCCTCGGCCTCAGGCTCCGTGCCGGCCACAGATGATTCTGCTTCCGCAGCAGGCTCTGCTTCCGTCTCCGCCTCCGCCGGCGGAACCTCCTCGGCAGACGCGGCCTCCGCCTGAGACGCGGACGAAGCGCTGGCCTCGGCAGACGCCTCCTTTGCGGAGCCGCAGCCTGCCATCACTCCGAGAAGCATCCCCGCGCAAAGCAGAAGAGCCAGCAGCGTTCTGGTTTTTTTCATAATGATTCCTCCTTGTTTCTGTTCCAAATTTGCTCGATTGCCCACTGATTATACAAGGAATCCGTCAGAAACGGAATAGATTTAGCGAGTTTTGAGAAAGTATCCGGATAATTGAGAGAACTGTCTATCCCGTACAATTCTGGATTTCCATACAAAAAAGCCAAAGAGCGAAACACTCTCTGGCTTTTCTCAAAATTCCCTCCTACCGGGTTGTGACGGCACAGCCGCCGACAGAACAATATAAAGCTGTCACATTTTACGGGGCGCAGCCCGTTTCCGTAATGATATGGTATAGCTCCTCGGCATTGCCCGCGAGAAACATCGCGCCGCTTTCCCGCAATTCACGTTCCGTCCGAAAGCCCCACAACACCCCGCAGGCATCCAGCCCCGCATTTTTGGCGGTCTCCATGTCCACGTTGCTGTCCCCGACATAGAGCGTTTCCTCCCGCCTGGCGTTCAGCGCATCCATCACAATGTTTACCATATGGGGATCGGGCTTTCTTGGGACGCCGTCCCGGCTCCCGCAGACCACGTCTATGGTTGAGCCAAAAAACGAGCGGATCAGCTCCTCGGAAAACGCATGGTCTTTATTGGTGACGACGGCCAATTGGACGCCCGCGGATCGCAGCCGAAGCAGCAGCTCCGGGATCCCATCATAGGGCCGCGTCCGGTCGGAATGGTGCCGGGCGTAGTATTCAGAGAACAGCCGCAGCGCCGCATCGAAATGGGCCGTATCCCTTCCCGCCGGAAGAATCCGCTGTATGAGCGTTGGAATCCCGTTTCCGACAAAATTCCGGTATTTCTCCACATCATGGACCGGAAATCCCAGCGACTGGAGCGCAAAATTTCCCGCCGCCGCCAGATCGGCAAGCGTATTTAGCAGCGTACCATCCAAGTCGAATATCACATTTTGATACATTGGCCGAACCACCTCGTTACCGCTTTCGTTTCAGAGCGGCGGAAACTCCGCGAAGTTACGAGCTGAAAAACCAGCTACAGCGCAATTATAATCGGAAAATGATGGATTTGCAAGGCTTGGATTTGATGGCTGCTGCCGGGAAATCAGCAGGTGGAAATTCGCCGGCGTGCGGCTTCAAAATTCATGGACTTTTTCACACACAAGCGAAAAAAAGTCCCTCCATTTTTTGTTCGGAAATGCCTTTGCATTCTCAAAAGAGTTCCGGTATAATAGTCTTAACAGAATAGGCAGTCAACGACACATGTGGCACTTCGGTGCGTAAATCTGATCACGGCACGGATCAGAGCATATGTGTCTTTTTTGCTGCCGGAATACAAGGAGAAATCACAATGCCAAAAAATCAATTCCAGAGAATGATCTTCGCCCTGATTACCGTGGTGATTACCGTACACGCCTATGTTTTTTACAGCCTGTACGTCATCCACGGCGAGATGTTCATGACCCTGACCGGGGAGAGCCGGGTGCTCTCAGCGATTCGGGCCATGGGCGGTGTGTCGGTGCTTGGTACCCCCGTACCCATCTGGGCGGTGGTGCTCATTGAGTTCTGCCTGGCCTACTTGCTGGAGGTGGTGCTGGGTTCCCCCGCATCTTTTAAGCTGGCCGGCAAGGTGTTCGACATCAAAACCACCCACCCGGTGCTGTTCGAGACTGCCATCATCTGCGCCACCGTGGGTATCATGTGTCCGGCCATGAGCTTCCTGGCGTCGATTCTCTACTACAACTACGCCGGTGGATTCAACCTGTTCACCCTTCTGGCCGATTGGCTCAAGCTGGTGTGTTTCAACTTCCCGTTCGCCTTTTTCAGCCAGCTGTTTTTCATTCAGCCCCTGGTTCGCACGATCTTCAAAGCGCTGTTCGTGCGGAAAGAAAAGGTAGCCTGATCTGTTTTTCCATATTCCTGAGGATAAAGCTGGAGCATGGCCGACCGCGTGCCGGTCATCTTCGAAGTCCTCTCATGTGATTTGCGCGTAAGCCGAACGGACCCTCCTGCTCCCCGCAAGGGCGTGTCCACGGAGGAACCAAAAAATGGCGTGGCCCGAAAGCCACGCCATTTTTTTGAAAGCGCGATGAAACGCTCTTACACGCCCATTA
>CAZBOR010000178.1:0-3146 GCA_964493585.1 uncultured Oscillospiraceae bacterium | reverse complement strand
GCGTGACCATCGCCAAGGACGTGGAGCTGGAGGACCCCTTTGAGAACATGGGCGCCATGCTGGTCCGCGAAGTGGCCACCAAGACCAACGACGTGGCCGGCGACGGCACCACCACCGCCACCGTGCTGGCCCAGGCCATCGTCAGCGAGGGCATCAAGAACGTCACCGCCGGCGCCAATCCCATGGTCATGCGGAAGGGCATCTCCAAGGCCGTGACCGCCGCCGTGAAGGCCATCAACAGCAACTCTCAGATCGTCAACGGCTCCTCTGACATCGCCCGCGTCGGCACCGTGTCCTCCGGGGATGAGACCATCGGCGCGCTGATCGCCGAGGCCATGGAGAAGGTCACCTCCAACGGCGTCATCACCGTTGAGGAGGGCAAGACCGCCGAGACCCAGCTGGACGTGGTCGAGGGTATGCAGTTTGACCGGGGCTATATCTCCCCCTACATGGCCACCGACAATGAGACCATGGAGTGCGTCATGGACGACGCCCTGCTGCTGATTACCGACAAGAAGATCTCCAGCATTCAGGACCTGCTGCCCATTCTGGAGCAGGTGATGAAGTCCGGCCAGAAGCTGCTGATTATCGCGGAGGATGTGGAGGGCGAGGCCCTGACCACCCTGCTGCTGAACAAGATCCGCGGCGTGCTGAACGTGGCCTGCGTCAAGGCCCCCGGCTATGGCGACCGCCGCAAGGAAATGCTCCAGGACATCGCCATCCTCACCGGCGGCGAGGTCATCTCCTCCGATCTGGATATGGATTTGAAGGACACCAGCATGATGCAGCTTGGCCGCGCCCATCAGATCCGCATCAGCAAGGACGACACCACCATCGTGGACGGCGCCGGCTCCGCAGAGGCCATCCAGGCGCGTATCGCGGAGATCCGTATGCTCATCGCCAACACCGAGTCCGAGTATGACAAGGAGAAATACAACGAGCGTCTGGCAAAGCTCTCCGGCGGCGTAGCTGTCATCAAGGTGGGCGCTCAGACCGAGACAGAGATGCACGAGGTGAAGCTCCGCATCGAGGACGCCCTCAACGCCACCCGCGCCGCTGTGGAGGAGGGCATCGTGGCCGGCGGCGGTACCGCCTATGTCAACGCCATCCCCGCGGTCAACGCTCTGGTAGCCACCCTGGAGGGCGACGAAAGGACCGGCGCCCAGATCGTGGCCAAGGCCCTGGAGGCCCCTGTCCGTCAGATCGCCTACAACGCCGGCGTGGACGGCTCCGTGATCTTCGACCGCATCTCCAACTCCGGCAAGGTGGGCTACGGCTATAACGCCTACACCGAGGAGTACTGCGACATGATCGTCACCGGTATCGTGGACCCCACCAAGGTGACCCGCTGCGCCCTGGAGAACGCCGCCTCCGTGGCCTCCTGTGTGCTGACCACCGAGAGCCTTGTCACCGACAAGCCCGATCCGCAGCAGGACGCGGCCGTTGCCGCCGCCCAGGCCTCCGCCGGTCAGGGTATGTATTGATTCCAAAGCAACCGTTGGACCTCCGGGATTTCCGGAGGTCCAATTTGATTTCTCCCCTTTCCAATCCGGTCTGACTGTGGTACAATAGAGGCAGGGAGGGATCGTTATGCGACTGCTGTTCCGGAAGCTGCCGGGCCTGATGAAAAAGGTGTTCCAGCGTGTGGTGATGGTTGGCATCAGCATCGTGGCACAGCTTGCGGTGTTCGTGCTGATGATCTGGAAGCTGAAGGACGTCAACGAGATCATCTACGTCCTTCTGCTGCTGCTCAGCGTAGCGGTAACGCTGGTTATCATCCAGAAAAACACCAATCCCGCCTACAAGATCGCGTGGCTGGTTCCGGTCCTGGCGCTGCCGGTGTTCGGCGGCCTGTTCTATCTGATGCTGGGCGGCAACCGGCTCTCCCGACACCAGCGGAAAAAGCTCCAGGGCGTGGAGGACAGTATGCGCCGCCATCTGCCGCAGAACCCGGAAACCGTCGCGGCCCTCCGGGAGACGGACGAAAACGCCGCCATGCAGTCGGCCTATATCCGGGCACAGAGCTGCCCGGTGTACACCCAGACGGAGACCCGGTATTTCCCCCTGGGCGACACGGCCTTCCCGGAGATGCTGTCGGCGCTCCGTCAGGCGGAGAAATACATCTTCCTGGAGTATTTCATCATCGGCAACGGCGTCATGTGGAACAGCATTCTGGAGATTCTGAAGGAAAAGGCCGCGGCGGGACTGGACGTGCGGGTCATGTACGATGACTTCGGCTGCATCACGCTGCTGCCTGCGGGCTACCGGCGGGAGCTGGAGCGGGCGGGCATCAAGTGCTGCGTGTTCGGCCCCTTTCTGCCGGTGGCCTCGGCGCGGCTCAACAACCGGGACCACCGAAAGCTGATGATTATCGACGGCCGGGTGGGCTTCACCGGCGGCATCAATCTGGCGGACGAGTATATCAACCAGAAGGAGCGCTTCGGCCACTGGAAGGACAACGCCATCGAGCTGCGCGGCGAAGCCGTGTGGTCCATGACGGTGATGTTCCTGTCCCTGTGGGACTATGTGCGGGGAGAGGAGGACAGCATCCCGTCCTTCATCCCGCCGGAGCCTGTGGTCTGCGGCCGGGGCTTTGTGCAGCCCTACACGGACAATCCCATGGACGACGAGCAGGTGGGCGGCACGGTGTATATGAACCTCATCAACCGGGCCTCAACGTATATCCATATTATGACCCCGTATCTCATCATCGACTACGGAATGCTCCAGGCCCTGACCAACGCGGCCAAATCCGGGGTGGAGGTGATTATCCTGACCCCCCATATCCCGGACAAGTGGTATGTCCACGCGGTGACACGCGCCCACTATGAGGATCTGGTGCGGGGCGGCGTGCGGGTGCTGGAGTACACCCCGGGCTTTCTGCACTCCAAGGTGTTCTCCGTGGACGGCAAATACGCCACCGTCGGGACCATCAACCTGGACTTTCGGAGCCTGTACCTCCACTTTGAAAACGGCGTGTTCCTCTACCAGGCCGACTGCGTGGACGCGGTGGAGCGGGACTTTCAGGAGACCATGGCCTTGAGCCAGGAGATCACCCTGGAGCAGTGCCGCGCCACCCGCTGGCCGGTACGCCTGCTGCAATCGGTGCTGCGCCTGCTGGCGCCGCTGATGTGAGTTCTTATCAA
>CAZBOR010000177.1:0-3261 GCA_964493585.1 uncultured Oscillospiraceae bacterium | reverse complement strand
TCAGATATTATATTCCATCCTTCCCCTTTTGTCAACTCTTTTTTCGCTTTTTTTCATCCGCCGGAAATTTGTGCTTTCTCGCGCAGGAATTGCCCCGCCTGTCAGACATCGGAATGTCATCGACAGACGGGGCATGGTTCCATCCCTGCTTGGAGGGAATCGGTCATCGTTTACAGGCCGTATGCCTCCACATAGCGGTCATAGGCGGTCTGATAGATATCTACGCATTCCTCCAGGCCCATATCCTTGAGCTGATCGATGAATGCGTCCCAATCATCGTCAAAGTTGTATTCGCCCATGACGAATTTGAATACCTCCGTGTTCGCGTAGGTGGTCAGGTCGCTCCACATCCCGCTGAACTGATCGGACTCATCGCTGGTCAGCTCCACCTGAGAGGGCAGGGTATACAGGTCGTCAGAGGTCTCGGTCCAGAGGTCCATGGCGGCCAGGTTCAAATCGGAATACGCGCCAAACTGCCGGTCGAAGTCCTGCAGGGTGGCCACGCAGGCCAGCGTGTAGTAGGTCATGCCAAAGGAGATCATGGGGAATCCGTCGGTCAGGGCGTCCAGATCCAGCTCCGGCTCGCCGTCCGCATTGTAGTCCCAGGACACGCCCTGCAGACCATAGTTGGCGTAGATGATGCCCTCATCCGTGAAGAAGTAGTCGATCCACTTGCAGGCCAGCTCCACATCCTTGCAGCACTCGGAGATCGCGATGCTCTTGCCCATGGCGCTGGCGCCGACGCGGCTGTCACCGAAGTGGAAGGTGTCCCCGGCGTTCAGCATGGGCTGCGCCATAGGCGCGATCTGATAATCGGGGTTCAGCTCCTGACCGCTGACCATGTTGGAATCCATGTTGTCGGACATGGAGGACCACACACCGGCGTTGCCGCCGCTGATATAGGCGTCCGCATTCGAGGTGAAGGGGTCGTTGGACTCGGTGGCAAAGTCGCCGGCAATAATGCCCTCGTCAAACCACTGGGCCATCATCTCCATGTAATCCCGGTAGCTCTCGTCCAGGAAGCCGTTGCGGACCTCGCCGTCCACGACGTACATATTTACATTGTCAATGTCATAGCCGATGGTGCCGAAGCCGCCGACGATACCGCTGCCGGTGATCTGGGTGGAGCCGGTCAGCAGCAGGGCATGGTCCGCGCCGCACTCGGAGACAAAGCCCAGCAGGGCCTCGTGCAGCTCGTCCACGGTCTCGGGAACATCCATACCGAGCTGGTCCAGCCAGTCCTTGCGGATCTGCATACCGCTCTGTACCTTGTAGTCGTCGGCAATGCAGATCACCTCAGGCATCTGGCCGTCCTGGTTGATGGCAAGGGTCTTGTAGTCGCTGTAGTAGTTCAGGGCATTCCAGAAGTTGGGCAGCAGGTCCTGATAGTCCATCAGGTCGATGGCCACGCCGTCCTCGATCATCTGGGCGGTGCTGGCGTACTGATCGGACGCGCCGGCCACCATATCGGTGATGTCGCCGGAGGCAACCATCAGCTGGAAGGTGGTGGAATAGGACTCACTGTTGACGATGGTAAACTCCACGTCCACGCCGGTGATCTCCTCGATCTTCTTAAAGGTGTCCGTGTCGTCATAGCTGTTGACGTTGAACATGGACATATAGCCGGGCAGCTCGCAGAAATAGGTCAGGGTCGCGCCGTCGGCCAGAGGCAGCTCCGCAGGCCCAGCCACAAAGTCGCCCTTCTCCTCAGGCTCTGTCTCCTCAGCCTCCGACGCCTCCTCGGCAGGCGCCTCCGCCTCCTCGGCGGGCGCCTCGGCTTCTTCTTCCTCCTCCGGTTCCGCGGCGGAAACGGCAGAGCTCTCAGTGTTCTCCGCGACAGAAGCGCTGGACGCGGCGGATTCGCTTCCGCAGCCCGCCATCAGGCCCAGCAGCATCGTCAGCGCCAGAAGCATGGATAGTATTTTTTTCATGATTTACCTCCTATTATCGTTTGTATTACTTCACAACCAGTATTATAGCAAACTGCACCAAAAAGTAAATATGTTTCAGAAATTTTCCTCCATTTTTTATTTTTGTTTTGCAAATATGAAGATTTCTTTTCCTGCCGCCCCGCCGGAGCGACAATTTGTAGCGCAGCGCTTTCCGGTCCGCGACAGAAAAGGAGCGGCCGTTTTCGCGGCGGAAAACGGCTGCTCCGGGTTTCCTATTCGTTGCGGATTGGTCCCTTCGGCTTTATCGTTTCATCCATCCGGCTCCGGCGTTCCACGCCTGTCCGACCTTTTCCCCTGTCACATAATAGCCATGCCGGAACTGGTCGAAGCTCAGGGCGTGGAGCCTTGCGGGGTCTACCTTTCCGTTCTCGGAGAGCACGGCCTCCTCCGCTTTCACATTGACGATCCTGCCGACAATGCCGGATACATAGCCGGTATCCAGGAGCTCCAGAAGCTCACACTCCATAACAAGGGGAAACTCCTCAATGATTGGGGCGTGGACCTTATCGCTTTTCACCGCCGTATAGCCGGTGCGCTCGAACTTATCCTCCATCTTATTGCCGGACGCGATGCCGAAGAAATCCGCCACATCCATATGTGATTCATCGGCAAGCGCGACGGTAAAGGCTTTGCTGGCCTTGATGTTGCACCATGTTTTCTTCCCCTCGCCGATAAAGAGGATGATCTTATCCTCATCGCAGATCTGCCCCCACGCGACATTCATGACATTGACCTTTTCCTTCTCGTCATAGGCCGCCACCATCAGCACGGGCATAGGATATACCGCCTGCACAACGCCTAAATCTCTTTTCATTTCGTTTTGCCTCCCGGCCATTTTCATAAATTTCGGCAAAGGAAATTGACACTCCCGTCTGCCGATATTATAATGATACCAGAAGCCAGAAGAAAAACAAGTACCCACTTTCAGTATAGGTACTATCTCGGAGGAAAGCTATGAGTAACTCCTGCATCGAAAACGCGAATTTTGAAGAAACCGGATACAGCTACACGCTCTCTCTGATTTCCGGGAAATACAAGCCGGTGATTCTCTACTGCCTGATGGAATATGAACCCGTCCGATTCAACGAAATGCAGCGTTATCTGAAGAAAATCACGGATAAAACCCTGAGCCAGCATCTGAAGGAGCTGGAATCCGACGGCCTCATCACGCGCAGGGTATACCCCCAGATTCCTCCCAAGGTGGAGTATTCGCTGACGGACCGTGGACACTCTCTGATGGAGGTGCTGGATAAGCTCTGTGACTGGGGAAACGAAAACCGGCTGCCGTGAATCCTCCCGCAGACGTTTT
>CAZBOR010000176.1:0-3297 GCA_964493585.1 uncultured Oscillospiraceae bacterium | reverse complement strand
GCCCTGGAGCAGCAGGGCATCTATGTCTCCGCCGGGTCTGCCTGCTCCCGCGGCCACAGGAGCCATGTGCTGGAGGCCATGGAGCTGCCGCCGGAGCTGATCGACGGCTCCATCCGGGTGAGCCTGGGCTTTGAGAGCACGGAGCAGGACGTGGACGGCTTTGTGGCCGGACTGCGGAAGGCCGTGGACTTTCTTCGCTGAGGCGTTCCCGGCAGAGAAGGCCCAAAAGAACGTCCCTTTCATACGGTCCCTCAACAAAATGGAAGCATTTTTTGGAGGAACAGCAGAATACGGAATCGGCAAAACACCCCACTTGTTGGATCGCATACTGTCCAACAAATGGGGTGCGTTTTATGAAAAAGAGTATCAGTAGATGGGGTCGCCGAAGCCCTTGGAGGCGGGGTAGATATAAATATCCTCGAACTCCGTGCAGCCGGGGGAGTAGGTGTGCTCCTCGTCCAGCTTCTCATAGGGCTCCGGGGCGGGAACCGTGTCCTGGACCGTCTGGATGATGCTGATGTCGTTGTGGGCCTGCCGCAGATCGGAGCAGCCGCTCTTGGGAGGTCCGCTGCAATTTCCCACGTTCAGTTCGCCGGAGACGTACTTGCGGAACCGGTCCTGCGCCCAGTTGGAGGCGTCGTAGGAATCGCCGATGTCCGGGCAGACCTGCTCATGGAACCACCACCACTGGCCGTCCCGGTAGACAAATTCGGAGCCGTAGCGCTCCCACAGGAAGCCGCCGGAGCGTCCGCCCTTGGGTCCGTTCATGCCCATCATTGTGCCGGGGGTCAGGTAGAAGCTGCGGGCAGATTTCAGATCGTCGGACACCTCGATGACCGGAGAGGCCAGCACATGGCAGCTCTGTCCGAAGGTCCCGTAGGCGTTGTGTCCGTACAGGTTCAGCTTGCCGTAGATGTCCTTCATCTTGGTGGGACGGTCGATTTCCTTTTCTGTGGCGTTCTCGAAGGGCATACCCTCCTGCTCCTTGCCGTCCTTGTCCTTGGGCATGGACATACCGCCGCCCGGCTCGTCGTCGTCGGAGGCCGCAAAGGGATTGCCGCGAAGGGGCTGCCCGAAGTGGGCGGGAACCAGCTCCTGATAGCCCATCATGCGTCCAAAGGTGTGTCCAAAGGTGGAGTTGTCGGAGCGCAGCCAGAAGGTGCCGTATTCCTCCCGGCCGCGGTTCATGCCGTGGAGGTAGGCGTGGCGGGCCTTGAGCTCCTCCACCTTCTGCCCGGCCACCACTGCGGCCACACGCTCATGTAATGTCTTGTTCTTGTTCATAGGTGCTCCTCCTTCCATCAAAGCATTTCCACGCGCTCGTAGAATTTCCGGCCAACCTTGCCCTTGGGGCCGTAGCCCTCGTCCTCGTCATAGGTCTTGAAGGGCCGGGGCATATCGTAGAACAGGTACTCCCAGCCGTACTGATTGTCATAGACCTCTTTTTGGACCGTGGGCGTGCCGTTGAACCGGGTGCCTGGGTCGTAGCCCTGAATGACGGAGGGAATGTCGTTGTAGTTGACGCCGCTCTCGATGGAGAAATCGTGCTCCTGGACCATATGCCAGATCTTCCAGCCGTCGGCCTCCCGGACCAGCTCGATCAGCAGCAGGCCGAACTCGAAATAGCAGTCCGCGCCGCCCTGGGGCTTGCCCTGTCCGGTCATGCCCAGGTCATAGCAGAGGTAGCGGGCGTACTTGTCGTCCACGGAGATGAACAGCAGCGGCGTGGTGCAGGAGTGCATGGCCGTCATGCCAAGTCCCGGCGCGCTGTCCCGGTACTTCTCCGGGTCCGCCGTCTGGAAGGCGCTGAGGGTTTCCCGCTCTCTGGCCGCCGGCTCTTTCACCAGATGGCGCTTGATCTCGTCCAGACCGATGAAGAAGCCGGTGTTGGTGGCAAAGGACACATCCTCCAGATGCTCCGGCTCCCGGACCCAGAGCTGGTCCACGGCCCGCTCCGTGTCGCCGTTGCCCCAGTACAGCACAAAGCGGCTGACCAGGTTCTGGATCATTTCCTTGTCCCAGGCGTGGAGGATCATCTCCTCGTCGGTGAATTCGCGTTTATATTCCTTAAACTTTTCCATGATGCAGCCTCCTCTCATATCCCATAGCTGAAGGTTTTGTCAAAGGTTTCATATGGCTCCGGGCATCTGGGACTGACTGCCTTGGGACGATCCGGGTAGAAGGTCTCAAAGAGCGTCATTGGCACATTGGGCTCCGGAAGATGGAAGTCGGCAATCTCCTCAAAGCCGGGTACCGGCTCAAAGACCTTCTCCCGGTCGCAGAAGGCGCTGCCGCACTGGTGGTCGATGTTGAAAAGGAGCTGCATATGCCAGATCTTCCATGCGTCGTCCTCCAGAATGAAGTCCACCGCCGCCCAGCCAAAGAGCCAGTTGGCCACGGGGCCGCCCACGGTCAGATGGCAGCCGGAGCCGCGGATGTTCCAGATGCCCTTGGCGGTCTGCCCATCGTCGGCGATCTCGATGACCTGGGACTCAAAGGGCAGATAGGTAATCATGCCCACGCCGTAGACCTCCTCCGGGGTCTTGCTGCCCAGCTCCTGGGGGAACTTCTGCTGAATCAGGCGGGAGGAGAGGGCGATCTCCTCGCCCAGCGCCCCGTAGTAGCCGGAAACCGCCGCAGCGCCCTGGTAATAGCCGTTGTTCAGGCCAAGGCACACATCCTCCCGGCGGCTCCAGTAGCGGTCATAGACCTGGGCCTCCTGCTTCACCGCGTAGTCGTGGGAAATGCGGCCCATGATATTGCGAAGCTCCCGCCGCCATTCCAGACGGTCAAGCAGCTCCGCGGTATTGAACTGCGTCATAAGCAACCTCCTAGTCCGTAATATTAAGAATACAATACATCTTCATTATAGGGCCGGCCATGGGGAAAGTCAATATGCGCGGCGCTGCTCATTTCCGACCGGGACTTCTCATTTTCACGGGCAAATCAAGGCGCGGCGCAAACCAGGTCTGCGCCGCGCCCACAGTTGATTTTCGTTTACGGGATGCAGAACATCCCCACAGCACCGATGAGACCGCCCAGCAGCAGTCCCGCCAGCACATCCCGGATGAAATGCACGCCGGCCATCACCCGGCTCAGGCCGGTAAACAGCGCCACGGCCCAGAGGAACGCGCCCAGCGCCGGATAGGAGGCCAGCGCCGTGGTGGCGATGACGGCGGCGCAGGCGGCGTGCCGGGATGGAAAGGATTTTCCACGGGTGTCCTTGGGCGCCACGGCGGGAATGTCGAGCACCTCATAGGGCCTGGGCGCGTTGATGCCGGAGCGCAGTGCCGTGAC
>CAZBOR010000175.1:0-3315 GCA_964493585.1 uncultured Oscillospiraceae bacterium | reverse complement strand
GGGAAAGGATGTGATGCAGCTTGAAAATTTTTCAGCCGGACGCCAGACTTCTGCTGTATGGACAAGGTCTGATGGTGCTTTGCAGCGTGTTCTATCTGATTTGGTGGGGCGCCGCGTTTCGGCCCGGAAGGCATGGAACGACCTTCGCAAGCGGAAGCGCCCTGTGTGTGGCCGCCCTGTGCGGCATTGTCGGCGTCGTTCTGTCCATATGGGGAATGCAGGATATTCCGAAAATCCGTCCCAGTCTCTCCGGCGCCGTGTACCTGGCTGCGGGCGTGGCGGTCTATCTGGTCCTGCTGGCGGTCACTTCCGCTGTCTGCAAGCGGCAGGTGACGACGGAGCTGCTGCTGATCGTGGGCTGGGCGGCGCTGGAGCTGAGCGTGCTCTCCGCCGTATACGGAGGGGAGATCATGGAGCTGCGGATGGCCCTGATCTGGAGCGTGACGGTCCTTGTGGCGGCGGTCATAAGTCTGGTCTGTTATCTCCTGTACTACAGATTGACAGATAAGGCCGGATATGTGGACGGAATGATACCGCTGATATTAGCGGGCCTTGTCGCCGCCGGGATCGGTCTTTGCCTGATGCGGCGTCTCTAGCGGCGACGGCTCCTGCTCCATCCAGGCCCGGTATCTTTGCTCGATGCAGCAGTCCGGGTTTTTGCGGATGCGGCACAGCAGTCCCCGCAGAGGATACGCGCCATTGAAGGGGTCACCGGGCGGCGCGCCGATGGTCAGGACATTGACGTTGGACTCGTCCCAGCCATAGTCGGGCGCGCCGGCCTCCGGGTACCACCAGCCCATTTCGCAGTTGATGACCCTGGGGTCCAGCTCCGGCACCAGCATGGCCTTCTGGGTGATTTTTCCCCGTGGGGACTCGATCCACACCCAGTCGCCCTCCTGAATGTGATATTGCTCCGCCGTGGCGGGATGGATGCTGACCAGCGGAAACGGGTGCAGCTTTCTCAGACTCCTGATCTGGCGGCCATTGGAGATAAAATAGGGCATGGAGCGCCGCCCGGTGGTCAGAATCAGTGGGAATTGCTTTGCCAGCTCCGGCTGGCTGATTGGGGTCTCCCGGTCCTCCGTCCAGAAGGGCAGCGGGTCCCCGCCGCTGTCCTTGAGCCGCTGGCTGTACAGCTCAAACTTTCCGGACGGCGTCTGAAAGCCCTTGGTCAAATAGTTGTAATAGGTCCGGGGCGGCGTCACATAGCCCACGGCCTTCAGCGCCTCAAAGTCCATGCCCCGGTACTCCGGCCATTTTTCTCCCATGACGGCCAGGCCGCCATCCAGGATCTCCTTCTGACTTTCCGCGCCGTAGTCCAATCCCATCCGGCGGCAAAGCTCCTGGAAAAACTCCTCGTCCTGCCGGCACTCTCCCACCTGAACCACCTTCTGCTGGCACAGCAGCGACTGATCGCCAAACTCCGGGAAGGGATAGTAGCTGTCCACCTCCGGCCACAGGGCGGCGGGCAGGAGTATGTCCGCGAATTCGGCGGTGGGGGTTTTGAAGAAGTCCATGTAGACAAAAAATTCAATTTCCTCCAGACATTCATAGACGTGCCTCGCGTCCGGCATGGAGATGAGGGAGTTGTTGGCATGGGACAGCAGGGCGCGAATCCGATAGGGCTTCCCCGTCCGCATGGCGTCAAACGTCAGCCAGGGATGCGCGAACATCTTGGGGCTGGCGGCGCCGTTGTTCAGCGGAAAGTCCCCGGAGATGATTTTCTTCCCCTGTTCGGGAGGCAGCCGGTCCAGCAGAATGTCCGCAGAGGGCGCGATGTCCTTGCTGGGGACAAAGCCGCCGGGGACGTCCCAGTTTCCGGTGATTACGGGCAGCATAAAGATCGCCCGGCAGGTCTGAAAGGAGTTGGAGGTCTGCTCCACCGCGCAGCCCCATTCCAGGGACAGGGGCTTGATGGAGGAGATCAGCCGTGCGGCCTCCAGAATCTGCTCCGCCGGGACCCAGGTGATGGCGGAGACCCGTTCGGGCGGATATTCCCGGCAGCGCTCCTCCAGCTCCGAAAAGCCCACCGTCCAGTGCTCCACAAAATCCCTGTCATACCAACCGTTTTGAAGGATCAGATGGAGGATTCCCAGGGCCAAGGCCCCGTCCGTTCCCGGGCGGAGCTTCAGCCACAGCCGGGCCTTCCGGGTCAGCTCGTTGGGGTGGGGGTCTACCACGATCAGGGCGGTACCGCCCTTGACGGCGTCCTTGATGTGCCACTGCAGCTCTCCGTCCGCGCCGCTGACCGCCGGATTCGCGCCCCAGACCAGGATGCCAGATGGCGGCGTGTCCCCGTAATAGTCCACACCCGCAAAGCATCCGGCAGAAAAATCTCCCGCGTTCTTTCTCGGCCCAAGGCAGATCAGCGCCCCGGAGGAGGTGGCATTGGGCGTCCCCAGCACATTCGCAAAGCGCCAATACTGGGCCAGATGGTGCCGTCCGGTGCCGGTGGTCAGGGCGATACATTCCGGGCCGTAGGTCTGCCGATAATGGGTCAGCCGCTCCGCGATCTCGTCATAGGCCCGGTCCCAGGTGATCCGCTCCCATTTTCCGCTGCGCTTCGGCCCGATCCGGCGCATGGGGTACAGCATCCGGTCCGGGTGGTACATCTGTTCGATGATGGTCATGCCCTTGACGCAGGCGTGTCCCCTGTTCAGCGGCCCGTCCGGGTCGGGCCGGACCTTGACGACCCTGCCGTCCTCGACCGTCAGAATGTGCATACACCCACCGTGGCAGCCGCGGCAGGCGGTCTTAAATTCAGCCATGACGATCCCTCCCCAAAGCGCTTAATGTTATTATACCCGATTCCGGGGAAATTGGCAATCAGAAAAGGGAGTTACCTTCAAGTAACCCCCTTACTTTTTTGTGCGCTCTTCCCAAAGGGCAAAAAATGTGATACGCTGAAAACAACCAAAACTATGCCGGAAAGGATGAATTATTATGAGCTGCACCAAGTACCCCCATATGTTTCAGCCCATGACCATCAAGGGCGTGACCTTCAAAAACCGCGTGTTCGCCTCGCCCATCACCACCAACCGCATTGTGGACCACGGCTACCCCACGCCTGAGGGCATCGACGTCTACGAGACCAAGGCCAGGGGCGGTTTCGCGGAGGTCACGATCACCGAGTCCTTCATCGACCATGACCGGGCCTGGCGGCATGAGCACGGTCTCAACGTCTGGGAAAACCCCATGACCACCTTCCACATGGAGTCCATTATGACGCTCACCGAGGCCATCAAGGCCCACGGCGCGGTGGCCTCCATCCAGCTCAACCATGTGGGCGCCATGAACCACCCCGACACCATCTCC
>CAZBOR010000174.1:0-3342 GCA_964493585.1 uncultured Oscillospiraceae bacterium | reverse complement strand
GAGCCAGCATCACCACCGCGAAGGTGGATTCCATGGCCGTGGCGGAGAAGAGCTGGTTCAGCACCACCTGGGGATTCGCGTCCCGCTTCACCTCAATGACGATACGCATTCCCTCCCGGTCCGACTCGTCCCGCAGACCGGAAATGCCCTCTATGTTTTTGTTCTTCACGTGCTCGGCGATGTTCTCAATGAGCCGGGCCTTGTTCACCTGATAGGGCAGCTCTGTGACGATGATGCGGGTGCGGTTCTGGCCGTACTCCTCAAATTCCGTTTTTGCCCGCACCTTGATGCGGCCGCGTCCCGTGGCATAGGCCGCCCGTATCCCGGCAGTTCCCATAATGATGCCCTTGGTGGGAAAATCCGGCCCCTTGATGTGCTCCATCAGATCGTTCAGGTCCGCCTCCGGGTTGTCGATCACGCAGATACAGGCGTTGATGACCTCCCGGAGATTGTGGGGCGGAATGTTGGTGGTCATACCCACGGCGATGCCGGAGGAGCCGTTCACCAGCAGATTCGGAAACCGGGAGGGCAGCACCCTCGGCTCCTTGCGGCTCTCGTCAAAGTTGGGGTCCCAGTCGATGGTCTCCTTGTCGATGTCCCGGAGCATCTCATTGGAGATCTTGGACATTCTGGCCTCGGTGTAGCGGTAGGCCGCCGGCGGGTCGCCGTCGATGGAGCCGAAGTTTCCGTGGCCTTCCACCAGCGGATAGCGCATGGAAAAATCCTGGGCCAGTCGGACCAGCGCGTCATAGACCGACGCATCCCCGTGGGGATGGTACCGTCCCAGCACGTCGCCCACGCAGGTGGCGGATTTTTTGAAGGGCTTGTCCGAGGTCAGGTTGTCCTCATACATGGCGTAGAGGATTCGCCGGTGTACGGGCTTCAATCCGTCCCGCACGTCCGGCAGCGCTCTGGCCACAATGACGCTCATGGCATAGCTCAGGAAGGAGTCCCGCATCTCCCGGTCCAGGTCTACATTCTGTATGACCTGGTCGGGAAACGAAATATCTGTACTTTTTGCTTCTTTTCTTGCCAATCTAAAAACCTCCGTTTAATTGGAGTAAACCTGTTTATTCAGAAAATGTTTCATCTTATAGAAAACGATCATAAACCCGTCTAATCATTAAAAATCCAGATTCACGACCTTCTTCGCGTTCTGCTCGATGAATTGCTTTCTCGGCTCCACCTTTTCGCCCATGAGAATGGTAAAGGTCTCGTCGGCGGCAATCGCATCGGAGAGCGTAAAGCGCTTGAGCGTCCGGGTCTCCGGATTCATGGTGGTCTCCCACAGCTCCGGCGGGTCCATTTCGCCCAGGCCCTTGAACCGGGAAATCTCCACCTTGGCGTTGGGATTGTCTCCCCGCAGCTCCGCAGAGACCTGGTCCCGTTCCTCGTCGGAGAAGGCAACCCTGGTGGTCTTGCCACGGGTCAGCTTATAGAGGGGCGGCACGGCGGTATACACATAGCCCTTTTCGATCAGCGGCCGCATGAACCGGAAGAAGAAGGTCAGCAGCAGCGTCCGAATATGGGCGCCGTCCACGTCCGCATCGGCCATGATAATAACCTTGTGATAGCGGAGCTTTCCCACGTCAAATTCATCGCCCAGACCGGCGCCCAGAGCGGTGATGACCGGCTGGAGCTTGTCATTTCCGTAGACCTTATCCGCCCTGGACTTCTCCACATTGAGCATCTTTCCCCACAGGGGCAAGATGGCCTGGAACCGGGAATCCCGGCCCTGCTTGGCGGAGCCGCCCGCGCTGTCTCCCTCCACGATATAGATTTCCGTCAGCGCCGGGTCCTGTTCGTTGCAGTCCGACAGCTTGCCGGGAAGGGTGGAGCTTTCCAGCACGTTTTTCCGGCGGGTGGCCTCCCGCGCCTTCCGGGCGGCCTCTCTGGCCCGCGAGGCCATCAGGGCCTTTTCAATGATGCTCTTGCCTGCGGCGGGATGCTCCTCCAGGTAGTCGCTGAGGCCCTCCCGGACCACCGCGTCCACCAGGGAGCGCATATCGGAGTTGCCCAGCTTGGTCTTGGTCTGGCCCTCAAACTGGGCGTCCGCCAGCTTCACGGAGATGATCGCCGTGATGCCCTCCCGGCTATCCTCGCCGGAGATGCTCTCGTCGTCCTTGAGCAGCTTTTTCTTTTTGCCGTAGTTGTTCAAGGCCCAGGTCAGGGCCGTCTTAAAGCCTGTCTCATGGGTGCCGCCCTCGGTGGTGTGGATGTCGTTGGCAAAGGACAGGAGAATTTCGTTGTAGCTGTCGTTATATTGCAGGGCAACCTCCGCCACGGCGTCCTCCCGTTTGCCGGAAAAGTAGATGACCTCCTCATGGATGGGAGTTTTGCTGCGGTTGATGTGCTCCACAAAGGAGCGGATGCCGCCCTCGTAGCACATACTGTCCCGGCGTCCCGTTTCTCCCTCCGGCTGGATGCGCTCGTCCGACAGCTCAATACGGACGCCCGCGTTCAGAAACGCCTGCTCCCGGAGACGCTTTTCCAGCGTGTCATAGCTGAACTCCAGGGTCTCAAATATCTGTCCGTCCGGCTTAAAGACGATTTCGGAGCCATGGTCCTCTGTTTTTCCCACCACGGTCATGGGCTGGACCACATGACCACGGGCAAATTTCATCTCATAGATGCTCCCGTCCCGGTGGACCCGGACCTCCAGCCACTCAGACAGGGCGTTGACCACGGAGGCGCCCACACCGTGAAGGCCGCCGGAGACCTTATATCCGCCGCCGCCGAACTTGCCGCCGGCGTGGAGCACCGTAAAGACCACCTCCAGGGCAGGCTTTCCGGTCTGGGGCTGGATGCCCGTGGGAATGCCGCGGCCATTATCCCGGACAGAGATGATGTCTCCCTCCAGAATTTTCACCTGTATATGGTCGCAGTATCCGGCCATGGCCTCGTCGATGGCGTTGTCCACGATCTCATAGACCAGATGGTGCAGACCCGCCTCCGACTGGGACCCGATATACATACCCGGCCGCTTTCGGACCGCCTCCAGTCCCTCCAGCACTTGGATCTGTTCGGCGCCGTATGTCTTGTTTTCCTCTGACATACTTTGACCTCCTTCTTATATCAAAAAACTCTTGTTATCCATTCTGTATGCGTTTTTCCAGCGTTGCGGCAGAGAGAGAGGTGAAATATACCCGTTCCATGCCGTATTCCTCCGTCACCAGAAAGGACTTCGGAATGTCCTCGGTAACGGAAATCAATCCGCCCTCGTCCTCGGCGGATTTTAGGTATTCCATGGTTTTCTTGGAAAGAGAAGTTCCGTCCAGATCGAATATTCCAATGATGGACCGGTCCCTTACGGCCATATCGCCGCCAATGGAAATATACATA
>CAZBOR010000173.1:0-3358 GCA_964493585.1 uncultured Oscillospiraceae bacterium | reverse complement strand
CATCGACGCCAACGGCATCGTCAACGTCTCCGCCAAGGACCTTGGCACCGGCAAGCAGCAGGCCATCACCATCACCGCCTCCTCCAATCTCTCCCAGGAGGACATCGACCGCGCCATCCGGGAGGCGGCCCAGTACGCCGCCCAGGACCAACAGCAGCGGGAGGAGGCCACCGCGCGGGACCAGTTGGAGCAGCTCATGTATCGGGCCCAGGCCGCCAAAAAGCTCTCCAAGGACCAGAAGCACGCCCGCACGGAGGCGCTTCATAACGCCAACCGGGCCAAAAAGAGCAAGGACCCCGCCCAGATGCGCCAGAGCATCCAGGAGCTGGAGCAGCTCCTGGCCTCCTTCGGCGATGAGGTGGAATACGGCGCGCCCCAGGACGACGACGGCGCGGACGACGAGAATCAATAAGGCCCCCGAATACGCTCCTGTATCCCAGGGAGGGATGCTGCCAAACAGGGGCGAAACTACTTTGAAACGAGGTGCCGCGTATGCAGTGGCTGGAGGTCGCCATTCAGACCCGCCCGGAGGCCATCGACCTGCTGGGCGCAAGGCTCACCGCCATCGGCTATGACAGCTTTATCGTGGACGATTCCAACGATTTTCAGTCTTTTTTAAGGGAAAACACCCAGTATTGGGACTATGTGGACGAGGCTCTGGCGGCCCGGATGGAAAACATCTGCCAGATACGCCTTTATATCGAGCAGGATGCCGCCGCGCCGGAACGGCTCAGCGCCCTGCGGGCGGAGCTGGAGGCGCTGAAGGCCCGCCAGAGCGATGTGCCGTGGGGGACGCTGGAGCTGTCCCTGGAAACGCTGCAGGAGGAGGACTGGGAAAATAGCTGGAAGGAATACTACCAGCCCATTCCCATCGGCCAACGGCTGCTGATCGTTCCCCGGTGGCTCACCCCGGACAATCCGGAGCGGCGCATCCCCGTGCTGCTGGACCCCGGCATGATCTTCGGCACCGGCGCCCACGCCTCCACCCAGATGTGCCTCAAGGCACTGGAGGACCGCATCTCCGGCGGAGAGCACGTCCTGGATCTCGGCAGCGGCAGCGGCATTTTGTCCATCGCGGCGCTGCTGCTGGGGGCCGCCGACGCCATCGGGGTGGATATTGACCCCAAGGCCGCCGACATCGCCCTGGAAAACGCCGCTCTCAACGGTCTGACCCCGCCCCGGTTCACCGCCGTCACCGGAAACGTGACCGGGGATCGGAGCCTCATGGAGCGTCTGGCCCGGTCGGGCTACGACGTGGTGCTGGCGAATATCGTGGCGGATGTCATTATTCCCCTTGCCCCGGTGGTCCCGCGCTTTCTCCGGCCCCAGGGCGTCTTTATCTGCTCCGGAATTCTCAGCGCCCGGCGGGACGAGGTGCTCCTGGCTCTGGACGGCGCGGGCCTTCAGACCGTCGCCCGGGAGGAGCAGGACGGCTGGTGCTGCATTTCCGCACGGCTGAAATAAGGAGGCTGCCATGACCTATCACAACAAGCTCCTGCTGCGGCGCGCGCTGATCGTTCTCGCCATTGTAGCGGCCGTGGTGTTCCTGCTTCTGCTGATCGTCTTTTTCTATCTGGGCCGCTATGTGGTCTACACGGAGGACGGCGCCCAGCTCGTCTTTGAGAGCGCCGCGCCCTCCCAAAGCTCCGTCGGCGGCGTGACGGCCCTGCCCGGCAGCAGCCTGGACCTGGTCACCGGGGAGCCGATCTCCACCAACGAGGTCCTGGAGAGCGGCAAAAGCCAACTGGAGGCCAACGAGGTCCGGGGCCTTCTGCTGGACTATGACACGCTGGCCGACGGGACCACCCTGGGGGAGGTGGAGCTGTCAAGCGGCGGCAACAACACGCTGATTCTGGAAATGCGCCGAGGGGACAGCGAGATGCTGGACACCCAGGCCATCCGGACGCTGATCGAACGCGCCGAATCCCAGGACGTCTGGCTGGTGGCCATGCTGTCCTGCCTCGGCGACAGCGACTACGCCCTGGAGAATAGGGACCAGGCCGTCATTATCAGCGGCGGCGCCCTCTGGATCGAAAACGGCTGCTACTGGCTGGACCCGGCCAACAGCCAGGTCCACGAATATCTCCTGCAAAAAATTCGGCAGCTTGCCGATATGGGCTTTGACGAGGTGCTGCTGAACGACTACTATATCCCCACCAACAGCCAGGTGGTCTATGACGCGGGCGGCGAGAGCTATGAGACCATTATGACCCGCGCCTTCAACGATCTGGTGGACGACACCATCGACCTCTGCCAGCTCAGTCTGCTGGTCACGGAGCCGGCCTCCGGCCATCAGGCTTTCGACGCCGCAGACCGCATCTATGTGTTCTATCAGGACGGCGGCACCGTCCGGGACTACGCGGAAAGCCACGCGGATCAGTATCTGGTCTTTATCACCGACTCCCACGACACGCGCTTTGACGAATACGGCAAAATCATGACCGAGATCGAGCTGGACGTCGCGCGCATCGACACGGAGGAAGGCGAGGAAGGCGACGGGGCTGCGGAGGAGGAATAACAAACAGCCAGACGCGGCGTGCGTCTGGCTGATTCTTATAAAAAGGGGAGAGGGAAACGTCTTGGCGGCTTTGGGGTGGGCATATCCACCACGGTTTGGGTTCCGGGGGGCGTGGACATCGGCACGCCGGGGTCGTACTCCACGAACTTGTAGCCGCAGGCGTTAATCATCACGGTGTCCTTATAGGGGTAGATGGCCCGCCGGTCCACGGGATTTTCGCCCAGGTGCCGGTGTCCGTAGAAATGGATGGCGGGCTTATAGATGTCGTCCACATAGCGGAAGGACCGGAATCCCTCGTGGAACAGGTCCGGCCCGTCCCCCAGGCCGATGGCGGGCGCGTGGGTCACAAACAGGTCGATGCCCTTGGCCCGGCGAATCTGCGGCTCCAGCCGCTTCACCCGCCGCCACATCTGGTCGTCGGAATACTCGTATGTAGTGGGGCGGGGACTTTTGCAGCCGCCCAGACCCATGATGCGGATGCCGCGATAGACGATCACCCGGCCGTCCACGTTGATACAGCCCTCCGGCGGCTCCCGCTCATAGCGCTTGTCGTGGTTGCCCGGCACATAGAACAGCGGGCAGGGGATCATCGTCACAAGAAACGACAGATACCTGGCCGACAGGTCTCCGCAGGAGATGACCATTTTTACATCGCGGAACCGCTCCGGGTCAAAATGGTCCCAGATATACTTGCTTTCAATATCGGAAACGACTAAGATCTTCATGGCCCCTCCCAGCAGTAAAGCATTATCAGGGTTATTATAACAGGAAATACAGCAAAAAGCAATATTTCCGCATGAATTCTTCCGGCGCGGCAGGAAAAATCAAAAAATCGGCGTT
>CAZBOR010000172.1:0-3364 GCA_964493585.1 uncultured Oscillospiraceae bacterium | reverse complement strand
TTCGGCAAATCAGCCCTCTCAGCCACTGCACGTCCTCTCTGCTCAGTGCGCCCACGCAGCGCACCAGAAGGCTGTAGAGCAGCAGGAACCCGCCGCCGCGCAGCAGCGTCCACAGGAGGCTCCCATCCCCCGGCCAGAGCCAGAGGATCAGCAGACTGACGCCGCAGCAGACCGCCGCCCGGACGGTGGCCCGGAACCGGGGAAGATACCCCGTCACCACAATGAGCCGCCGCAGGGACAGAAAAAAGTTCACCGCATGGGACACGGTAAACGCCGCCAGAAAGCCCCCGATGCCGTACCGGGGCAGCAGCAGATAGAGCATGGCCACATCCAGCAAGGAGGTGACGGTGTTGTAGCGGACCGTATGAAGCTGCTGGCTCAGTCCCTTGAGCATTCCATCGGTGATGGCGTCCAGATAGAGGATCAGGATCAGCGGCGCAAAGACGCGGATGTACACGCCGGCCTCCGGAGAGCCAAACAGCAGCAGCCCCAGATCGTCTCCCAGCAGGAAGCACCCTCCGGCCACGGCCATGGCAAAGAGCACGGTCAGCCGGAGGCACTTGTCCGCAAGGAATTGAATACGCCGGGACCGGCCCTTGGCGCGGCTGCGGGCCATCTCCGGCACCAGGAGATCGCTGAGCGCGTAGAGGATCACGCTGGGAAAGGTGATGACCGGGAACACCATGCCGCAGATGGTGCCATAGGAGGCCAGGGCCTCGCCGCCGGAGGCGCCGCTCCGCTCCAGGCCCTTGGGAACCAAAAGATTTTCCAGCGTGCTCAGACAGCTTCGCAGAATGTCGTTGAGGCCCAGGGGCAGCGTCAGCCGCAGCAGACGGCCCAGCATCGGTCCCATGGGCAGCGGGACCACATGGCGAATGGAACGGTAGTACCGCCAGAGCAGCGCCAGCAGGCTCCCGGCCGTCGCCAGAGAGGAGCCAAGGAACACCGCCGCGCAGGGGTCGGCAAGGCTCGTCCGGAGCAGCGCAACCACCAGAGCGATGGACCCCAGCCGCTCCAGCAGCTCCAGCGTCACCAGCTCGGTGATGCGTCCTGCGGCGGTGAAATACCCCGCCAGCACGGACCACAGGCAGCCCACGGGCAGAAATACCGCCAGGATTTTAAGGGACAGGGCTGCGGCGACATTTCCCACCCAGGTCTCCGCCAGCGGCTCCGCCAGCAGATACAGCCCACAGGCCACGGTCAGACTCAGGATGCCGCCGAACACCGCGCAGCAGCGCACCGCCGTGCGGACTCCGCCGGCGCTGTCCCGTCCGGCCTCCTCGGCGGCAAGGCAGGTGACGGCGATACGGACGCCGCCGGAGGCCAGGATGGCGGCAAAGCTCCCCACCGTCATAACGAGCTGCATCCGCCCCAGCCCCTCCGCACCCATGACACCGGAAATATACACCTGGAACACCATCTGCACGAAGCGCATGGCGATGGACCCGGCGGTCAGCAGCAGCGCGCCGTAAAACATCGAGCTCTGCCGTCCCGGGGACTCAGGCCGATCTCCCATGGAAACACCTCCCATGGGAGCCTATTCCCCCGGCGGGACAAATATGCCAGGGGGACGGCGGCCCCGCCCGGAGCCGCTTGCGGAGCCGGAGCGGAAAAGCGGCATCGGCGCAGGATGGATCCCGGCAGGATAAGGCCGGTATCCCATATCCAGGTTGGATCTGCATTGTAAAATTTTTTATTTTTTTAGTGCAAATTCCATCTTGTTCTGTTATACTATAGGGCGGAACCTCCCAAAGGGCGATCGCATGAGCGAAACCATATTCTGCCGTTTCAGGTAGCGGCGCGCACCGACTGACCATGGCGACATAAGCTTGCCCGAAGGGAGATTCTATTTTTATACACAATCAGGAGGTATCCGAGAACATGAAAAGAAGCATCCTATCCCTTCTTCTGGCCTGCGCGATCCTTGCGCTCTGTCTGACCGGCTGCTCCGGCGACACGCAGGCCGAAAGCGGCAGCGAGGGCGAGGCCGCAGTCTCCTCCGCGGAGGAAGTAAGCCCAGCGGCGGAGCCGTCTGAACCGGCCGAGACCCAGGAGGTCAGCGCAGCCGAGGCGGAGAGCGCCGTCGAGGCGGAGAGTACCGCCGCCATCGTTTCGGACAAGGACACGATCGAGGAGGCTCTGAACCTGGCCAACAATGCGGACCAGGCATGGACCTATTCCGCCGACGCGGACGCATGGGTCCTGTCCGTCGTATCTGCCGTGGTATATCCGGAGCTGCCGAACCAGCAGGGCGTTTCGGTCTGCGTACCGGGCGCGTATGTCACCGGGATCGACCGGGACGGCGATGGGGTGGAGGACGTGACTGCGGAAACCTATACGGAAACGGTCAACGGTTCGCTGGTCATCGACTATGAAGCGGAGGTGACAAGCACCAACGGCCAGGTATATACCGCCGCCACGGCGCCCGTCATTCTGAACACCGGGGCCGCAGGCTACGGCTCCAGCAGCAACACCGCCGCCGCCACCACCTATGCCGGCCAGGGCTATATCAACGTGTCCTGCGGCAACCGGGGCAAGCAGGACACGGTCACAGATGAGGACGGCAATACCTGCTACACCGGCGACGCGCCCTCCTGTCTGGTGGACCAGAAAAACGCGACCCGGTTTGTGAAATACAATATTCTCCTGGGCAATCTTCCCGGCAGCACGGACTATTTTGTCTCCACCGGCGGCTCCGGCGGGGCTGCCCACGCGGCGATGTTTGCCGCCACCTCCAACAATCCGGACTTCTATGACTATGAGATCGAGGCCGGCGCTGTGGGCGTCTATCTGCGGGAGGACGGGACCTACTCCACCACAGTGACCATCGACGGCGTGGACTATGAGCTCTCCGACGGAGCCTGGGGCTGTATCGCCTACAGCGCCATCACCTCTCTGTACGAGGGCGACCTGACCATGGCCTTCGAGTATTATATGGACACCACCTACGACTTCGGCACATCCTTCCAGGCCCAGCTTGCCGAGTACCTTTCCGAAGCCTATATGGAGTATATCAACGGGCAGGACCTCTCCGTGGAGGAGTCCGCCGTGGGCTTTGACCTCAACGGCGACGGCGATATGGACGACGTGATCGACCTCAATATCGAGTACGACGAAACGCTTTACGCCGACACCAACGGCTACGGCGGCACCTATCTGGACCTGTACCTGGCGGAATTCCAGTCCAATCTCCAGTGGTATCTGGACAATCTGGACTACGCCGAGGGCTGGACTTGGTTTGACGCAGACGGCAGCGCCCTGAGCAACGAGGAGGTCGCCGCCATGACCACGGCGGACAAGGCCGCAGCCTTCATCGAGGGACGCTACGCCAAGGGCAGCTCCGGCGGCAGGGGCGGTATGGGCG
>CAZBOR010000171.1:1493-3406 GCA_964493585.1 uncultured Oscillospiraceae bacterium | reverse complement strand
TTTTCCCTTTACAAAAAGAAAAAATGTGGTATACTAAGCAAGTACGCCCAATCGCTCAGTTGTGGGACAACGCCGGCTGTGCCGGGCTTCACCCGCCCATCACTTAGCATTCGGGTAAATCATTGAAAGGTGGAAAAACTATGATTCGCAAGGAAGTCAAGGACCAGATCATCAAGGAGTACGCGACCCATGAGGGCGACACCGGCTCCCCTGAGGTGCAGGTGGCCGTCCTGACCTACCGCATCAACGAGCTGACGGAGCATCTCCGCACCCATATCCACGACGACCACAGCCGCCGTGGTCTGCTGAAGATGGTCGGTAAGCGCCGCAACCTGCTGGACTATCTGGCCAAGAAGGACATCGAGCGGTACCGTACTCTCATCAAGAGACTGGGGCTGCGTAAGTAACACCCGCTATTGCCGCCCGGCAACCGCGGATCAAAACCGGAAAAGAGGGCGGCTCTCCGGAGCCGCCTTTTTAGCTATGGCACAGGCTTTGTTTTAGCAGTTGAAAGAGCATCCGAAGATTCCGGGTCCTGTTTCAAGTGCTAAACATCCTGTGCCGGAGCAACCGAACAGGAGGTATTATCTATGGTAACAAAAAAAGAATTTCCCAATCAGCACGTATTCCAGACGGAGATCGGCGGACGGCCCTTCACCGTCATCACGGGCAAGGTGGCGGAGCTGTGCAACGGCGAGTGCATCTGCCGCTACGGCGACACCGTGGTCCTGACCACCGTGGTGGCGTCCTCCGCGCCCAAGTCCGGCATCGACTATTTCCCGCTGACCATCGACTTTGAGGAGCGGATGTACTCCGTGGGCCGTATTCCCGGCGCGTATCTCCGCCGGGAGGGCCGTCCCTCGGAAAAGGGCGTTCTGGTGAGCCGCCTCATTGACCGGCCCATGCGTCCCTTCTTCGACGACGACCTGCGAAACGACGTGGTCATCACCTGCACCGCCCTGTCCAACGACCGCGACAATTCCATCGAGGTGGTGGCGTCCCTGGGCGCGTTCATCGCCACGGCCTACTCCGATGTACCCTGGAACGGCCCCATGGCGACCACGCAGGTGGCCTATGTGGACGGCAAGTATGTGGTGAACCCCAGCTATGACCAGCATCAGCGGGCGGATATGTTCGTGACCATCGCCTCCACGGCGGAAAAGGTGGTCATGATCGAAACGGAGGCCAACGAGATCCCGGAGGACATCCTCATGGGCGGCATCAGACTGGCCCATGAGACCAACCAGCAGATCGTGGCCTTCATCAATGACATCGTGGCGGAGATCGGTAAGCCCAAGTTCTCCTTTGAAAAGGCCGCCGTCAACTACGATATGCTGGAGGACCTGATGGCCTACGGCCTGGACCAGATCGAGTACGCCCTGGATACGCCCGACAAGAATGTGCGGGAGGAGCGCCTGGCCGCCACCCGGCTGGATTTCGCGGAGAAATTCGCGGAGAAATACGAGGACTATGACCAGCACATCGAGGTGTGCCTCTATAAGATGCAGAAAAAGGTGGTCAAGAAGTGGCTGCTGGCGGGCAAGCGCGTGGACGGCCGCCGGACCGACGAGATTCGGCCCCTGGCCGCCGAGGTCGGCGTACTGCCGAGAGTCCACGGCTCCGGCCTGTTCACCCGCGGCCAGACCCAGGTGCTGTCCGTCTGCACCCTGGCCAGCCTCAGCATGATGCAGAAGCTGGACACCATCTTCCCGGAGGAGAGCAAGCGGTGGATGCACCACTACAATATGCCGTCCTTCTCCACTGGCGAGGCCCGTGCCAGCCGCTCCACCTCCCGCCGGGAATACGGCCACGGCGCTCTGGTGGAAAAGGCTCTGGCTCCGGTGCTGCCGCCCATCGAGCAGTTCCCCTACGCCATCCGCGTGGTGTCTGATGTGCTGTCCTCCAACGGCTCC
>CAZBOR010000171.1:0-1483 GCA_964493585.1 uncultured Oscillospiraceae bacterium | reverse complement strand
TCTGCGGCACGACGCTGGCACTGATGGACGCGGGCGTACCCATCAAGCGGCCCGTGGCGGGCATCTCTTGCGGCCTGATTTCCGATGGAGACACCTTCCGCACCTTCATCGACATCCAGGGCGTAGAGGACTTCCACGGCGAAATGGACTTCAAGGTGGCCGGAACCACCCGCGGCGTCACCGCCATTCAGATGGACCTGAAAAACGACGGCCTCACCATGGAAATCATCGAGGACGCGCTGGAGAGCTGCCGCAAGGCCCGGCTGGAGATCCTGGAGCAGGTCATGCTGCCCTGCATCCCGGAGCCCCGCAAGGAGGTCAGCGAATACGCCCCCAAGATGATCTCCATGAAGATTCCCGTGGACAAGATCCGCGAGGTGATCGGCTCCGGCGGCAAGACCATCCAGAAGATCACCGCCGAGACCGGCGCGAAGATCGACATCGACGACGATGGCTCCATCTTCATCTCCGCAGTGGACGCCTCCGCCTGCAAGGCCGCCAAGACCGCCATCGACAACATCTGCTTTGTGCCGGAGGTGGGCAAGCTGTACTACGGCAAGGTGGTGCGTATCATCCCCATCGGTGCCTTTGTGGAGCTGGCTCCCGGCAAGGACGGCATGATCCACATCTCCAAGCTGGAGAACCACCGGGTGGAGAAGGTGGAGGACGTGCTCAACGTGGGCGATATGACCTGGGTGAAGGTCACGGACATCGACGAAAAGGGCCGCGTGAACCTCTCCCGGCGGGACGCTCTGCGGGAAATGGCCAAGAAGCAGTCATAACGCAAATCCCAGGCGGCGGGCAAATGGCCCGCCGCTCTGTTTTGACCATAGTCTTTCAAAATTACGGATAATAAGTTGGGAGCATTGTCATGGCAATCGAAAAGGTAAGAGAGTATTTCCGTCAATTCGGCATCGCAGACCGGGTGCAGGAATTAACCGTCTCCAGCGCAACTGTGGAGCTTGCGGCTCAGGCGCTCCGCTGTGAGCCCTGCCGGATCGCAAAGACGCTCTCCTTCATGGTAAACGGCTGCGCCATCCTGATCGTCACCGCCGGCGACGCCAAAATCGACAATTCCAGGTACAAGGCGCGATTCGGCACAAAGGCAAAAATGCTCACCCCTGACGAGGTGGAAACGCTGATCGGCCACGCGGTGGGCGGCGTGTGTCCCTTCGGGATCAACGAAGGGGTGGCAGTCTATCTCGACGATTCCCTAAAGCGGTTTGAAACGGTTTTCCCCGCCTGCGGCAGCAGCAACAGCGCGATTGAGCTGTCCATCGAGGAATTGGAGAAGTATTCCGGCTTTGCGGCCTGGATCGACGTCTGCAAGGGCTGGCAGTAATCGGAAAGCAAGGCGATGGGACGGGCCGCACCTCGCCGGGTTCCAATAGGATAATAGAGAACCTCATACTGCCGGGAAACAGAAAAAAAGCGCGTACTGCAAATCCGTTTGCAGTACGCGCAGATCATTCTGTGCCGATAC
>CAZBOR010000170.1:0-3413 GCA_964493585.1 uncultured Oscillospiraceae bacterium | reverse complement strand
CAGGTGGTGAACCTCATCAAGAACACCTCCTGCCTGTACATCATCGGCGGCACGGACCTGATCTCCATCACATACAGCTTTGTCACCGGAGAGAGCACCGGCGGCGCCTATGGCCCGGCCTATCTTGTCAGCGGCCTGCTGTTCTTCATCGTCTGTTTCCCCCTGTCCACGCTGGCCAGCAAATGGGAGCAGCGCCTCAAGAACCGCGACAAGCGCAATCAGATCGCCGCCACGAAGGAATCCGATGAACCCAGTGAGGAGGTGGAGGTATGAGCACCCTCGGCGCAAGCCTCAGTATGCTGAAAAACACAGCGATCCTGCAGTTTATCCTCAAGGGACTTGTTTTTACGCTGGCGATCTCTCTGGTTGCCGTGGTGATCGGCATCCTCTTCGGCAGCGTTCTGGCCCTGGTCCGGAACTACTGCACCGGCAAGACCCGCATCTTCAAGTGGATCGCCACCGCCTATATCGAGATATTCCGCAACACGCCGCTGCTGCTCTGGATCTTCATCTGCGTGGTGTTCTGCCCGTCCCCCAAATTCCTGTCCCGGCCCATGCTGACGCTGAGCTCCGTGGAGGTGGGACTGCTGTTTAAGGCGGCCATCGCCCTGATCCTGTTCACCTCGTCGGTGATCGCCGAGATCGTCCGGGGCGGCCTCAACGCCGTGGCCCACGGCCAGTTCGAGGCGGGCCACTCCCAGGGCTTCAACACCGTGCAGATCATGGTCTACATCGTGCTGCCCCAGGCCTACCGCAGCGTGATTCCCACCCTGCTGGGCCAGTGCATCACCACCATCAAGGACTCCTCCTATCTGGCAAACGTGGCCGTGATCGAGCTGATGAGCCGGGTGAAGAAGATCCTGACCGTGGCCAACGCATACAACGGCACCGGCAACATCAATGTCTCCGATGTGTTTGTGCTCTTTGGCGCAGCCTTTATCATCTATTTTATCATCAACTTCCTGCTGTCCTGCACCGTCCGCTATCTGCAAAAGCGCTCCCGGCAGAACAAGCAGGTCACGGTGGAGCTTTTGACCACAGAATAACGCGGTCGCTGTCCGGCGGTATCCCCTGGGATGCCGCCGGTTTTTCCCGCCGCTCCGGCAGGTGATATTCCGGGGTATACAGCACAAATTGCCTCTTTTTATCCGCTATACTCTTTGTTATAATGCTAACATATAGAATACTGCAAAGGAGCGATCTCAATGAGCCGTAAATACAAAAGCATCCTGTCTCCGCTGAAAATCGGCAGCGTCATTTTGAAGAGCCGCCTCCTGTCGGCCAACGCGCTGCCCCACTTCCTCCAGGGGCCGGAGCTGTATCCCTCCGACGCGGTGGTGGACTATCTGGTGGGCCTGGCGAAAAACGGCGCCGCCATCGTCACCATCGGCGACTGGACCAATCTCAGCCAGCGGGAGGGCTTCGGCGATGGATGTCATTTCCCCATGTGGGACACCCGTGATCCGGCCCTGGAAAACACCCTGACTCTGATGGCGGACCAGATCCACTTCTACGGGGCCAAGGTGGCCGCCGCCACCCATCTGCCCGCACCCGCCGGGTACGGCGTCTACGACGGGGAGCCGTCCGGCATGATGCCGGAGATGTCTCCCGCCGAGATGGAGGAGATGATGGAGGATATGCAGGAGATGGCGGGCGGCGACGGCGCGCCCATGCCCTTCGGGCCTCCTCCCGGCGGAAACAGCGAGCCGATCAAGGCCATGGGCCCCCAGCAGATGCAGGAATACTGCGACGCGCTGGTTCGGAAGCTGAAATACTATGTGGGCTGCGGCTATGATATGTGCTCCATCCACGCCTCCTACGGCGCGACCCTGCTGAGCAAATTCCTGTCCCCCAAATACAACAAGCGCACCGATGAATACGGCGGCCCCATGGAAAACCGGGCCAAGTTCCCCATCATGGTGGCAAAGGCCGTCAAGGCCGCCTTTGGACAGGACTTCCTGGTGGAGATGCAGATCTCCGGCGAGGAGGAGGACGGCCTCACCATCGAGGACGTGGTGAAATTTGCCAAGCTGGCGGAGGGCTCCATCGACATTCTCCAGCTCCGGGCGGGAGATGGCGATCTGTCCCATCCCACGGGCTTCAACTCCCGGCCCCATGAGCCTCTGACGCTGCAATACGCTGCCGCCATTAAGGCCAGCGGCGCCAAAATCGTCACCGCGCCCATCGGCGGATTCCAGAACCTGGACGACATGGAGTCGTACATCGCCTCCGGCAAAACCGATATGATCGGCATTGGCCGCGCCTTTATCTGCGACAGCCAGTACGGAGAAAAGCTGCTGGAGGGCCGGGGCGAGGACGTGGTCCCCTGTATCCGCTGCAACCGCTGCCATGGTCTGGGTATGCAGGGTCCCTGGAAATCCGTATGTTCCGTAAACCCGGAGGTGGGCATCCAGCACAAGCTCTCCTCCCTGGTCCCGGCCTCCGCCGCGCCCAAAAAGGTGGCCGTCATCGGCGGCGGTCCGGCGGGGATGCGGGCGGCGCTGTATCTCTGTCAGCGGGGCCACAGCGTCACCCTCTTTGAAAAAACCGACCGGCTGGGCGGCCAGCTCATCCACGCGGACTACTCCAGCTTCAAGTGGCCCCTGAAGGAGTACAAGGATTACCTGATCGCCCAGGTGAAGAAGGCCCCGGTGGACCTCCGCATGAACACCGCCGCCACGCCGGAGATGATCGCCGCCGAGGAGTTTGACGCGGTGATCGCCGCCCTGGGCGCGGTCCCCAAGTGGCCGCCGGTTCCCGGATTGCTGGATGAGGCAGGAAAGCCCGTTCCCGGCGTCTACAATCCCATTGAGGTCTACGGCAGGGAGCAGGAGCTTGGCAAACGGGTGGTGGTCATCGGCGGCGGCGAGATCGGCATGGAGACCGCCATGTATCTGGCGGAAAACGGCCACGAGGTCACGATCCTCTCCCGCCAGCGGAAGTTTGCCGCTGAGGCGGACCGGGTTCACTACTACTCCATGTTCGCCGACGCCTGGGGCAAGATGTCCAATCTGACCCCCATCAAGCGGGCCACTACCACCGCCGTGGCCCCCGGCGCTGTCACCTACACCGACAAACAGGGCGAGAGCCACACCCTCCGCTGCGATTCCATCGTGGCCTGCGGCGGCATGGAGGCGCTTCAGGACGAGGCGCTGACCTTTGCCGATGTGGTGGACACCTTTATCATCATCGGAGACAACGAGGGCTCCGGAAATGTGCAGACCGCCACCCGGACGGCGTTTGCGGCGGCGGCGAGAGTCTGACCCTGCTTTTCAATAAAATTCCATTTTGCTGAAAAGGCATCGTGCGATGGGATGCTGCGCCGTCAGGCTCCCCCTATGATTTGCCCGTTTCTTCCCATAACCATATATGGCGGGAGCCTCTGGCCAAGGCCGGAGGCTCCCGTCGTTTTT
>CAZBOR010000169.1:0-3418 GCA_964493585.1 uncultured Oscillospiraceae bacterium | reverse complement strand
AAATGACAGCGCCGCAGGACCCCGTTGCCCTGCGGCGCATATGCTTCCGGAATACAGCGGATATTACTTGGTGCCGAAAATGCGGTCCCCCGCGTCGCCGAGGCCGGGGACGATGTACTTGTCGTCGTTGAGCCGCTCATCAATGCAGGCGATGTACATATCCACGTCGGGATGGTCGCGCTGGATGGCGGCCACACCTTCGGGGCAGCCGATGATGTTCATCAGCTTGATGTTCTTGCAGCCGTAGCCCTTCAAGAAGGTTATGGCCGCAGAGGCGCTGCCGCCGGTGGCCAGCATGGGGTCCACCACCAGCACCTCGCGCTCGGAAATGTCCGGCGGCATCTTGCAGTAGTATTCCACGGGGTTGTGGGTCTCCGGGTCCCGGTACAGGCCGATGTGGCCCACCTTGGCCGAGGGGATCAGGTCGATGATGGTGTCCACCATGCCGAGGCCCGCCCGGAGGATGGGAACGATCGCCAGCTTTTTGCCGGAAAGTCGCTTGAAGGTGCCGGTGGCGATGGGGGTCTCGATGACGGTATCCTCCAGCGGAAGGTCCCGCGTGGCCTCATAGCACATCAGCGCGGCGATCTCGCCCACCACCTCTCGAAATTCCTTGACGCCGGTGTTCTTGTCCCGGAGGATGGATACCTTGTGCTGGATCAGCGGATGATCCAAGACGTGAAGCTCTCCCATGTTATGAATCTCCTTTCAATTTTGACTGTCTGTTCAGCCGTTCCCGTTCGGCCTGACTCAGCCGCAGATAGTTGGGCGTCAGGTCCCCAGGTGCTGTCGTTTTGCCCTGGCGCACCAGCTCCATAGCCGCCATGGCGACGCCAGCGGCCCGCTGCTGTTCCAGATGGGCCGGGGGATATACCAGACCGGGCAGCACGGGTCCAAGGGTATTATAGCACAACTTGCTGCCGTCTCCAACCAGAAAAATCGGTTTTTCCGCATTTTCCAGTTCTTTTTTCAGCTCCTCCAGGGAGATCGCCCGGTCCGGCGCGGTGCGGACCGGAGCCCGGCCATCGGAAACGAACAGGGCGTTGTAGACCTGGGCGCGCCGGGCGTCCATCACCGGGCAGATGGTTCCCCGGAGCTGCCGGAGCTGATAGGCCATGGCCTCCAGGGTGCTGACGCCGCAGCAGGGCTTTTCCGCGGCCCATGCCAGGCCCTTGGCGGCGGCCACGCCGATGCGGACCCCGGTGAAGCTGCCGGGTCCGATGGCCACGGCCACGCAGTCCAGCTCCATGGCGGTGAGGCCGCAGTCCGAGAGCATCCGCTCCGCCATGGGCATCAGGGTGGCGGAGTGGGTCTTGCCGTTGTTCAGAAAGCTCTCCGCCAGCAGCGCCCCGTCCTCCATCAGCGCCACGGAGGCCGCCTTGGCGGAGGCTTCAAAGGCTAAGATCCGCAAGTCCGTCGCCTCCTTCTATGGTGATGGTCCGTTCGTTGTCATGGCCCGGCACCCGCGCAATCAAGACGCGGACCGGGTCCTCCAGCGCGTCGGCCGCCCGCTGGCTCCACTCCACGGCCAGGATGCCGCCCCGGTCGAGATAGTCCTCCCAGCCGATGTCAAACAGCTCCTCCGAGGAGCCGAGGCGGTACAGGTCGAAGTGGAACAGCGGGATCCTGCCCGGATACTCGTTGACGATGGTATAGGTGGGACTGGTGACAGGCCCGGCAACGCCCAGTCCCCGGGCCAGCCCCCGTGTAAAAGCGGTCTTGCCCGCTCCCAGTTCCCCGTCATAGGCGACGACCATCCCCGGCCGGAGGCAGGCGGCCAGACGGCGGCCCAGCTCCTCTGTCTCCCCCTCGGAGTGACTGTGAAATACCATGCAGCTCCCTCCAAAACACAGCTTCTGCTCCCCATTATAGCACATGGCGGCGGGAAAGGGAACTGATTTTTTGCTGGGTCTTTCCAGGGCGAAAACGCGCATTTTCTGTTTACTTCTGTCCCATGGCGTGATAAAATGGAGCCACGAAAACGATTCCTGGAAAGGAGCCTCTATGTTTAACGCACTGAAACGGTTTTTCTCCCGGACGGACTGGATCCTGCTGGCGCTGTGTCTGGCGGCCTCGGTGTTTGGCCTGGTGATTATCTCCAGCGCCACCAATCTGGCCGGGTCCAGCGACTATGTGACCAAGCAGGTGGTGGCCCTGGTCCTGGGGGTTATCCTCTATGTACTGATCTCCTTTGTGGATATGGAGATTCTGGCGGAGCATACCACGATCATCGTGGTGGCGGCGGCGCTGTTTCTGGCGACGCTGTATCCCTTCGGCATCGACGACGGAACCGGCAACAAGAGCTGGCTCCGCCTCCCGCTGCTGCCCTTCATGGTCCAGCCCGCAGAATACTGTAAAATCATCTATATCGTGGTGGTGGCCCGTATCTGCGCCATCTATCAGGAGCACATCAACTCCCCGGCCTGCGTCTTTCGGCTGGCCCTTGTCTCCGGACTGTTTATCGGATTGATCTACGGGATCTCCAGTGACGCGGGCGTGGCGCTGATCTATGTGTTCACGTTTATCATCATGGCGCTGGCGGCGGGCTTCAGTGTTCTGTGGTTTGTTGCCTTCGGCGCCCTGGCGGTGGTGGGCGTGCCTATCGTCTGGAACACCTCTCTGATTCGGGAGGACCAGAAGAACCGCGTCATGATGCTCTTTGATTCCTCCATCGACCCCGACGGACTGGGCGTCCGCTGGCAGACCTCCAAATCCCTCAACGCCATCTCCGGCGGCGGCTTCACGGGGCAGGGCCTGTTCCACGGTACCCAGACCCAGGCGGACGCCATCCCGGCCCAGCATACGGACTTTATTTTCGCGGTCATCGGGGAGGAGCTGGGCTTTCTGGGGTGTGTGCTGTGCCTGATCCTGCTGGCGGCCATTATCTTCCGGATCATCTATATCGGCATCCGCTCCCAGAGCTATTTCTACCGGATGATCTGCATGGGCATCGCCGGGATGCTGCTGTTCCAGATCCTCATCAACGTGGGGATGTGTCTGGGGGTCATGCCGGTCATCGGCCTGACGCTGCCCTTTATCAGCTACGGCGGCTCGTCCATGCTGTCCATGTTCATCGCCATGGGGGTCATTTCCAGCGTCAAGCTCCATCCATCCCCGGATTCCCAGCAGCGATACATACAGCTCCCGGTATAGCTACGGCGGTGAGGACCTCCTCACCGCCGCCCTTTGCCGTCCCCAAACCGGGACCGCAGCATTTTTTATGCAGCGCCTCCCGTGAAGCTGTCGCAGAAGGGCGCCAGAGTGCATTGGCCGCACTTGGGATTTCTGGCGGTACAGACGCTGCGGCCATGGAGCACGATGCGGTGGCAGAAGTCGCTGCTCTCCTCCGGCGGAATGACCTCGCGGAGCTGCATCTCCACCTTCACCGGGTCCTTGCCGCTGGAAAGGCCCAGCTTGC
>CAZBOR010000168.1:0-3447 GCA_964493585.1 uncultured Oscillospiraceae bacterium | reverse complement strand
ATACCACGGCGGATTGCAACTTTTTTCTGCAAAAATCGTTTCCGGCAACCCAGAAACACCAGAATATCACAAGCCATAAATAAAATCCCAGATCGCCGTCAAAGGCGCAGCCGGATGTCCGGCTGCGCCTGTTTTACTGATGCACCTGTTCCAGCACGGCGGCGAAATTCGCCACGGCGGGATTTTCCTGGTCCTCGTGCCAGAAGCAGAGAAGCTCCTCCATCACGCCGACCTCATAGCATTTCAGCTCGCTGTGGAGGCTCATCCGGGAGAGCATGGTGGAAACCAGCACGCCCTGGCCGAACTCCGTGGCCATGTACGCCGACTCCAGATTGGGGGAGATGATGATCTCCGAGGGGACAAAGCCCAGCTCCCGGCACTGGCGGCGGGCGCGGTTTTTGCTCTCCGACAGGGATTCCCGGCTGGAGGCCGCCTTGATGAACGGCTCGTGGCGGAAATCGTCCACAGTGGCGTCATCGGTGGCCCTGGGGTGCTCCGGCGAGACCAGCAGCACCAGGGGCGTGTCCATGATCTTCAGCTTTTTCAGCCCCGTCCCCTTGGGCGCGAATTCCTTATAGGTGATGATGAGGTCCAGCTTACGGTCCAGGAACAGCTCGTTCAGCTCGTACTGGGGATGCTTTTCCCCCAAAAATCGCAGATCGGGATTCTCCTGCTGCACCAGCTTCAGCGCCTGGCTGATGCTGGACGAAATCTCCAGCCACTCCAGATAGCCGATGTGCAGGGAGTTGTACATATTGTTGTAATACTGCTTTGTGTCCTCCATGAGCTGGTCAAAGCGCTGGTTCACCTCATTGAAAAACCGGTAGAAGTTCTCCCCGGCCTTCGTGAGCATCACATAGTGATGGGTCCGGATAAAGAGCTGAAAGCCCAGGTCCTCCTCCAGCTTGGCGATATACTTGCTCACCGACTGCTGGGTCATATACAGGATCTTGGCGGTCTCTGTAAAGCTCAGGGTTTGAGCCACGGTCAAAAAGCAGCGAATGGATGCCTCATTGAGCATATTTTCACCTTCAATCGCCCTTGCGGGCCGTCTCATTCAAATATTTTACCACAATTCCATGTTGATTACAACTGTTTTTTAACTCGGTTACTCCCTATAGACTGTGACCAGTGGGGGAATCAGGCGATTTTTTCCACCGGACCCTTGCGGCGATGGAACACAGCGCCCAGTATCACCAGGAGCAGGCTGACGCCGATCCCCACAAACAGCGGGTCAAAGGGCAGTCCGGCGATGTTGCCCAGGAGCACCGCCACCGGCCCGGCCACAATGGCCGCCACTGCCCAGCGGTGGTCCACCCGACCGGGGAAGAACAGCGCCGCGCACAGGGGCGCGAATACCGCCGCCGCCCGGAAGCCCATGGACATGAACGCAAAGCTCAGAATGGTGTCCCCAAGGGGGCCGCAGGACAGCAGACAGGCCAGCAGCAGGATCAGCACGATCCAGGTCTTTCCCAGGAGCCGCTGCTTGACCGCGCCGTCAAATTTGTGGGTCAGCCGGTCCACAATGTCCTCGTTGATGATGAAGGAGATGCCCAGGGCAAGGCCCGCGCCGGTGCCGACAACGGCCACGAACAGCGTCCCCAGCACGATGCCGCTGAGCACCGGGGGCATATACTCCATGACGAAGGAGGTCAGGGCGGTCTTTGCCACGATGCCGGGGTGTGTGGCGCGCATGAACAGGCCCACCAGAATGCCGCCCACGCCGATGGGCGGGATCATCACCGTGGAGATCAGCGCGCCCACCCTGGCCGCCCGGTCGGATTTGCTCCACAGGATGGCCTGAGCGTAGGTCTGGGTGGTCAGCACGCCAAGGAGCAGGGAGATGCCCGCGCCCAGATCCGTGCCGATCCCACGGGCAAAGAGGTTGAAGAAATGGACGCCGTCGGGATTGTCGATGCCATCCACCAGATCGGTGAAGCCCTCCACGCCGCCGCTGAGATGGAGCACCATGATGCCGCTGCCGATCATGGCGATGTACAGCAGCGCCAGCTTCAGGATGCCGACCATGCCCGCGCCCTTTGCGCCGCCGATGACCACATAGAGGATCATGAAGATGGTGGAGACGATCAGCTCCGGTATCAGGCCCATGTTCGGGAACAGCACCGCCAGCACAGCGGACGCGGCGATCATCTGGGAGATGATATTGATGAAGGTCCCCACCGCGCTGAGGATGGAGGCGGAAACGCCCGCCGTAGGCCCGAACTCGTTATTGACCATGCCCACCAGCGTATGTCCGCCGTTGTGCCGAAAGGGCTTCGCAAAGCCCAGCGCCAGGACCAGACAGGAGATGCCGCCGCCCAGGGTGAACCACCAGGCCGACATCCCGTAGTTGTAGGCGAGCTGGGCCGTACCGACGGTGGAGGAGCCGCCCACAAGGGTCCCCATGATGATTCCTGCCACCACCACGGCGCCGTTCTTCTGCCCGGCCTTTTTGTTCTTCATGCCGGAAAAGACGCTGAGGCCAAGGATCAGCACGACCGTCAGCACAAGCCCCGCAAGTTGAAAAGGATTCATGTTCTTCACACCTCAATCAAGAAAATTCAAAATAGCAACAACCAGCCAAGCCCAGGCGGCCTGCCTGCGCTTAGCTGGCTTTTAAGCAAGAGTTCTGCCGGGGACACCGTCAGCCATTTGCCAAAACAGCGTGCGTATGGTATCATCGTCATGTCAGCCCTCTGATTCGCTGCGGAGCATATCCGCGTACTGGGCGCCGATCATTCGCATGGAGCTGGCCAGCGCCTTTTTCAGATGGCCCTGGTACTTGTGCTCCAGCGTTTTCACCAGAGGCTCAATGCCCCGGTTCATGTCGTAGCCGATGATGAGATTGCTGACAAATTCCTTTGCAAGACCTGTGACCATGGTACATTCGGCGTCATGGACGACGCCGGTGTTCATGTCGATGACCATCACCAGCACCAGCTCCTCATAGATTTTCTGGGCAGTGGTGTTGGAGGGCAGTTTTGCGTAGCCGGAAAACAGGCATAGATCCATTGTTTGCTCCTTTCCGCCGGACCATGCGCTGGCCGGGAGGTACCGCGGGGAGAAGATGGGCTTGCGGCCCACTGCCTGCGATACGGGGCTGCGCGGTCTGGCCTCAGGGAAATCAGATCAGACCGGGTCCTCCAGAAATTTCTTCTCCAGACGGAACACCTCAAAGAGCTGCTTGTCGCGCTTTGCCTTCAGCGCCTCGATGTCCACGCCGGAGTAGTCGTAGAAGCCCTTTCCGGTCTTAATCCCCAGTTCGCCGTTCTCCACGTGCTCCGCCAGAGTCCTGGGCAGCTCATCGCCGTTGACCGGCATGGTGTAGGACCGGTTCTTGTAGTTGTTGGCGGTCATGTCCAGGCCGCCGAAGTCGGCGCGCTTGCACAGTCCCAGCACGCAGGCGCGGGGAATGAAGGACGCCTTGGCCGCCAGGTCGATGGCCTC
>CAZBOR010000167.1:0-3472 GCA_964493585.1 uncultured Oscillospiraceae bacterium | reverse complement strand
TTTTGTGAAAAACTATTCCGTGACAAGCTGGCGGTTTTTCCAGCGGCCGGAGTAGTAATAGACGCCCATGGCCACGGTGGTGACAAAGCCCGCCAGACCGCTTCCCAGCCAGAAGCCCGTCAGCCCCATCAGATGGCCCAGGAGCAGGCTCAGCCCGATTCGGGCCGCCACGCCGTCCAACAGGCCCACGATCAGGTTGAAGCTGGCGTAGCCCACGCCCTCCACCAGGGAATAGGGCGCGCACATACTGCATAGGGCCAGCAGCCAGATCACCGCGTAGCGCAGATAGGTGGGGGCCAGCTCCAGAACCTCTGGGTCGGAGGTGAACAGCCGGAAAATCTGCCGGGGCATCAGCAGATAGAGCGCCGACAGGAGCACCCACCAGAGCATACAGATGGTCATGCAGGCCCGATAGGCGTGCTTCACCCGGTCGGTCTGCCGCGCGCCAAAGCTCTGGGCGATCATGGTGGCCGAGGCGGTGGAGATGGCGCCGGAGACGATGTTTGCCACGGTGTTGAGCTTCCCGCCCACGGAGTCCACCGCGGAGGCGATCACGTCATAGGCGTTGACCTGGGCGTTGACAAAGGTGATGGACCCGGTAATCAAAAACTGCTGGACAATACAGGGCAGGCCCAGCCGACACAGAGCCTTGAGCTGCCCCAGGTCGATGGCAAAGCTCCGGAGATGGAAGTCAAACTGCACCGCCGCCTTGTGCCGGTAGAGATACACCGCCGCGCAGACAAATGCGATGCCCTGGGCGATGACCGTGGCGGCGGCGGCGCCGCCCGCGCCCCATTTCAGAGCGCCCACGAACAGCAGGTCCAGCACCACGTTCACCAGGGAGGCGATGGCGATGAACAGCAGGGGCAGACGGCTCTCGCCCATGCCCCGCAGGATGGCGCACAGGGCGTTGTAGCCGAAGATAAAGACGATGCCGCTGGAGCAGATCAGCAGATAGCGCACCGCCTCGCTGTATGCGGCGGCGGGCGTGTTCATCAGGGCCAGAATGGGGTCGTGAAGGACCACGCCCACCGTACCCACCAGCACCGCCAGCAGCAGCTCCGTGGTGAGCATGGTGCCGATGGTTTTGGAAATGCGGTCGCTGCGGGCGCCCACCTGCTGGGAAATGACGATCTGTCCGCCGGAGGCAAAGCCCATGCCCACGGCCAGGAACAGGGATTGGAGCTGTCCGCCAATCCCCACGGCGGACAGTCCCGCCGGGCCGCCGAACTGCCCCACCACGATCATGTCCACCATGCTGTAGACGGCCTGAAGCAGATTTGCCAGCATGATGGGAATGGCGAATCGTGCCAGCTTGCTGAATACCGGCCCTTCTGCCAGATTGTTGATAAAGGTATCTGATTTCACGCTGTTTCCTCCCAAACGATTTTGCACTGCATATCCACAATTGAAGCATATACGGGCAGGGATGTCAACCAAAATCCACAGAAAAAGCGCAAAAAAACCACCGTGTATGACTGCGAACATACACGGTGGTTACTGCTGGATGGGATCAATCATACCCCTTCCGTCCTTTCTTTATGAAATTTTAGATGCTGTTCATGGGATCGTTCCCCATATTCGTTATTTTTCTCCGGTCTGGCTGAATGCCGGAACATCAGGTGTTCATGGGACCTTCCTCCGTCAATAAATCATTTCCTGAGAAAAATAAGCTAGTACATTGGCGTGTCCTCGGATGCCTTCGCATCTGTCGTAGTGGATACGATCAGAACCAATGCCAAAAATCATAATCTCCGCTCGTCCTCACTGAAGCTGTCATTTCATCAAATATTGCGGGTCTGCCGCCTTTCTAATTCACGGGATCATAGCATTATCATGGTTTTTGGACCAGAGGCTGATTAGTACATGGGACTTATCCTCCTAAACCTGTAGTATCTATTTTAACCGGACGATCCGGGCTTAAAAAGAAATGCGCTTATCAAATCCTTTCAAACATAAATACTGCAAGATAATACACCGCGCGCCGTCATATCTTCCGGCCGGTCCGCTCGCTGAACCGCCGTGCTTTACTTCTTCATTGGAATCGCCTCCTGTCATCTCTTTGTGTCTATAATATACAATAGCTTCGCGATTTTGTCAAGGGGTTTTGTGAAAAAATTATAAAAATTTTTTGAAAGCACCGGTTTGACGGGAAAATTGCGTTTGCATACCGCCCGTGACGGTCATGCGTCCAGACCCGCCGCCGGCGGACAGATGTTCGCCAAGAGGGGACAAAATAGACAAAAACCGCCCGTTATCGGGCAAAAAGGTTGTGGATTTTTGGCGCAGACAGGGACTTGACATCCGGCGGAATTTTGTCTATAGTATTAGCAAGTTCATATACACGTTTCAAATGTGATGACGAAGAGAGTACGCACGCGGTCAAATCCAAAGCGAACCGGGGAGGGTGCAAGCCCGGCGAAAGTAGCCGCCTGCCGAAAATCACTTCCGAGCCGCAGCCTGAAGGGTCAGTAGGCGCTGCCGGTTCCCCGCCGTTATCCGGGGATGCATATGCTGGTATGCAGTAACGGGTGGTATAGCGAAAAGCGCGTGGCTTTCGTCCCTTTACGGACGGGGGCTATTTTTGTTGCTATGACGAGGAGGTAATTGAATGAATGATCGGGATATGGTAGAGATCCGGTGGCATGGCCGGGGCGGCCAGGGCGCGAAAACGGCCTGTCTGCTGCTGGCGGACGCGGCGTTCTCCTCCGGGAAGTATGTCCAGGGCTTCCCGGAATACGGACCGGAGCGCAGCGGCGCACCCATCACCGCCTATAACCGCATCAGCCGGGAGCGGTGCAATATCCACTCCAACATCTATGAGCCGGACTATGTGGTGGTGGTGGACGAGGGGCTGATCTCCTGCGTGGACGTGACAGCGGGCCTCAAGGACAGCGGCGCCATCATCATCAACAGCAGCCGCAGCCCGGAGGAGCTTCGGCCTCTGCTGGGCGGCTACCGGGGCCGGGTTTGCACCATCGACGCCAACCGCATTTCCAAGGAAATTCTGGGAAAGGTGTTTCCCAACACGCCCATGCTGGCGGCCACGGTCAAGGTCAGCGGCGTGGTGGAGGTTGAAAAGTTTACAAGAGACATGGAGGAATCCTTCCGGCACAAATTCGCCACAAAGCCCCAGGTCATCGAGGGCAATATGCGGGTGCTGAAGCAGTCCATGGAGGAGGTACAGGGATGATCTACGCAAAGGATATTCACGAAAACACACCATGGCAGCGGATGACCCAGGGCGGCGAGATCTACGAGCCGGCCACATCTCTGGCCTTTCCCACCGGCGACTGGCGGACCCAGACCCCGGTGTTCCTGGAGAGCAAGTGCAAGCAGTGCCTTCTGTGCGTTCCCTACTGTCCCGACAGCGCCATTCCGGTGAAGGATGGCAAGCGGGGCGACTTTGACCTGAAACACTGTAAGGGCTGCGGCATCTGCATCACCGCCTGTCCCTTTGACGCCATCGTAT
>CAZBOR010000166.1:0-3505 GCA_964493585.1 uncultured Oscillospiraceae bacterium | reverse complement strand
GGTCCCGGCGGTCCCCCGCCCATGGGTCCCTCCAAGCCCGGTAACGCCCAGGAGCTGGAGGATTTCGCCTCGGTGCAGAACAAGGACGCCGTGGCCCTGTGCTATCAGCTGGAGCTGATCGACGCCGTTTCCGAGGGAGACAAGTTCTTCCTAAAGGCCGGCGCGCCCGCCGATGAGGCGGCCCGGAAGGCCATGGCAGACAAGGCCGCAAAGCTCCTGGGCGGCGAGACCGCCTATGTCCCCGCCGGTCCCACCCTGGACGACGCCTGCCTCCAGCTTGTGGAGGCCATGAAAGCGGGGCAGGACGGCCTGCCCGTCCTCAAAATCGTCACGGAGACCTGCCATCTAAGCAGCCTTTCCATCGGCGAAAAGGATCTGTATGTGGCTCCCGCCGGCAAGGAGCTGACCATGACCGTCGCCGGCGTCGGCACCAACCGGAAGCCCGGCAGCTATCAGGACGTGACCCTCACCGTCACGGACTCCCACACCAAGACCACCGGCGGTCCCGGCGGCGTCCACACCCACCACTACCGTGCGGCCCTGTTTGTGGACGGCGGTAAGATCGTGGAGGAGAAATCCGTCCGCGCCGCCATCCTCTCCGGCGATGTCTCCGGTGAAAAGGCCACGGGCCTGAAAATCGACGACCATCAGCACCTGTTCAACGGCGTGATGATTACCGGCGGCAAATACGCCATCGAAAACGCGGATCTGCGCTTTGTTGGCAACGGCGGCAACGACTTCCAGGGCTACGGCGCCGGGATCATGACCACCGGCGACGCGGACGTCACCGTGGCAGATTCCCGCGTCCATGTGGAGGGCGCCATCCGCTCCGCCATCTGGTGCGGCGGCGAGAGCCACCTCCAGGTGAAAAACACCGTCATCGACTCCATCGACGCCGACCCCTTTGACAACGACTTCCGCTCCCTGTCGGTGCCTATGATGAAGTCCGTACCCTTTGCCCTGGGCCTCATCGGAAACTGCCGCGCCACCAACGTGCTGGACGCGGGCCAGGTGACCTATGACAACTGCATCGTGGTGGCGGACAACTGGGCGCCCCTGTCCACGGACTCCGGCTATCCGCCCACGTCCCTGACCACCAGAAACGTGCTGGCCGGCGTGGGCCGTCTGGAGGAGGCGCAGCCCGGAAAGACCTATACCGCCACCAAGACCATCGGCGGCAAGACCTGGGGCTACACCATGGGCGGCAGCGGCTATATCGCCTACGGCGATGGCGGCGTGACCAACCATTTTGAGGACTGCCAGTTCTATTCCCCCGACTACATCTTCATCTGCACCGGCGTGCAGCCCATGACCTTCCGGAATGTCACCGCCAAGGCTGATCGCGCTCTGGTCATGTGGCATCAGGCCCAGGGCGGCCAGCTCAAAATCGAGGGCGGCAGCTATGAGGTGGAAAAATGCGCGTTCCAGATCAAGTCCGGCGCCTATGTCCACATTGATATGCAGGGCGCGGCGCTGAAGCTGGGCCGGGGCGGCGTGCTGATCCAGCAGCTTGAGAGCGACGACGCCGGCGGCATTGTCACCCGGAAATATGTGGTCCCCATGCAGGAGGACGACTGGTCCGCCGTGCAGCCCTCGGAAAAGGAGATCCCCGATTCCACGGCAGTGTTCACCGACGAAACCCTGACCGGAGACATCTTCAACTCCGTCTACGGGTCCAAGCACGGTCTCAGCGTGACCCTCAGGCGCTCCACACTCAGCGGCGTGGTGTCCTCCTCCAACGCCAACCACCTCAAGGCGGACGGCTCCGTGGCCCCCGGCGGCACGGTCTTTGAGCAGGACAACCACTGGGACGCCAAAACCACCGCAGACTACAAGATCGTGGACCCCATGGCGTACAAGTACGCGGGCCGTCTGAAAAACACGCCGGCTCCCGCCGTCAACAACCCCGTGAAGCTCGCCCTGGAGGACGGCTCCGTGTGGAATGTCACCGGCAAGAGCTACCTCTCCGGTCTGAGCTTCTCCAAGGATTCCAAGGTCAACGGTACCATCACCGTGAACGGCACCGTGGTGGAGGCTCCCGGCAGCTATGTGGGCAGCATCGTGGTGACCGCGTAATTCCTTCGTCCCGGATACGGACAACTACCCGAAAAACAGGCCGGACCTGCCGCATCGCAGCAGGTCCGGCCCTTGCCATTTCGTCACTTTTCGTCCTCCCAGGTCCGTTCGCTGATGATGTATCGCGGGCGGGCCTTGGTCTCCATATAGATTTTTCCCACATACTCCCCGATGATACCCAGGGAGATGAGCTGCACCCCGGAGACGAAGCAGATAATACAGGTGGTGCTGGCCCAGCCGCTGACGGTGCTGCCCATCAGCGCGCTCACCAGCGCCCAAATCACGCCGATGAAGCTGATGACCGCCACCAGGGCCCCAAAGCCCGTGATGAGCCGCAGCGGTTTCACCGACAGGCTGGTGATACCGTTGATGGCCAGGGACAGCATTTTGGTCAGGGGATAGTGGCTCTTTCCGGCCAGGCGCTCCCGGCGGGCATATTCCACCGTGGTGCTCTTGAAGCCCACCAGGGGGACCATGCCCCGGAGGAACAGGTTGACCTCCTTGAAATTGGCAAGCTCCCGGAGCACCCGGCTGCTGAGGAGCCGGTAGTCCGCGTGGTTATAGACCACCTCCGCGCCCATGGCATTCATGAGCCGGTAAAAGCTCTGGGCGGTGAAGCGCTTGAAGAAGGTGTCGGTTTCCCGGCTGGAGCGGACCCCGTAGACCACGTCGCAGCCGTCCAGGTAGGCGTCCACCATGGCGTCCATGGCGTCCAGATCGTCCTGGCCGTCGCAGTCGATGGAAATGGTGATGTCGCAGCGGTCCCCGGCCTCCATCAGCCCCGCCAGAACCGCGTTCTGATGGCCCCGGTTGCGGCTCTGGCAGATGCCGAGATAGTGTTCATCGCTTTGGGCCAGCTCCCGGATAATGTCCCAGGTGGCGTCCCTGCTGCCGTCGTTGACGAACAGCACCCGGCTTAACGGGGAGATTTTCTCCCGCTCCGCCAGGGCGGTGAGCTTTCCGAGAAATTGCGGCGCGGTGATGGGCAGGACCTCCTGCTCGTTATAGCATGGCACAATGATATATAAAATGGGTGGTTTCATGGCGGTATCCCTCCTTGGGCGCGTTCCCGGCCCCATGGCCGCTATTTCCGCGCCAGCACGGGCTTTAGGTACTGGCCGGTGTAGCTTTTTTCGCAGGCGGCCACCTCCTCCGGGGTCCCGGTGCATACGATGTCGCCGCCGCCGGTGCCGCCCTCCGGCCCCAGGTCGATGATATAGTCGGCGGACTTGATGACGTCCAGATTGTGCTCGATCACCAGGACGGTGTTGCCCTGGTCCACCAGGGCCTGGAGCACGTTCACCAGCCGGTGAACATCGGCGGTATGGAGGCCCGTGGTGGGCTCGTCCAGGATATAGAAGGTGTTTCCGGTGGACACCCGGCTCAGCTCTGTGGCCAGCTTCACCCGCTGGGCCTCGCCGCCGGACAG
>CAZBOR010000165.1:0-3543 GCA_964493585.1 uncultured Oscillospiraceae bacterium | reverse complement strand
GCACCGGGTGCGCCGCCCATGCCCTGGGGAGGTGCTCCCGCACCGCCGCCTGCGCCGGGACCGGGTCCGGGACCCTTTCCGCCGCCGTCCATGCCCATGAGCTTGTTATAGGCGTCTTGGCCGGGATTGCACACGTCCATGGGGCCGCCCATGTCCGGGCAGACCTGCTCATGGAGATACAGCCACTGGTCCTCCTCCTCATCGTAGACGAAGTCGGAGCCGTAGCGCTCCCAGAGGGTCAGGCCCCGGAAGTGGTGGTTGGAGTTGAGGGCAAACACCAGAATGCCGGGGGTCAGGAAGCAGGCCCGCACCGTCTTGCCGTCGTCCGCCGCCTCCACAATGTCCGTCCCCAGCATATGCATGGAGATCTCCCGCATGGAGCGGGCGTCGAACCAGGAAATTTCGGGATGCTGCTTGACCAGATTGATATAGCCCCGGAACCCGTCGGGGTCATAGTTGCTGACGCTGTTGTACCAGACCTCGTCAAAGCCGCACATGACGCCGAACAGATGGCCCCAGGAGGCTTCCTCGGTGGTGTCCCAGAACTCGCCCCACTCCTCCTTGCAGTAGGAGGTGGCGTGCAGATAGGTGTGACGGGCGTGGAGGTACTCCGCCGCCTGTACGCCCTCCGCATTGTGGATGCGCTGGGATAGGGTCAGATGGGTTTTCATCAGCCATTCTCCTTTCTGTAGTTGGGATGGCCCTTGTGCCACTGGGGACGGCCCTCAGGACCAAAGCCCTGTGCAGGGTCATAGGAATAGTAGGCCGTGGGCGGCACCGTGGGATAGCCGTCGGACCAGCCGTAGTCGGGATCGTGGACCACATAGGGCAGGGTGGGCTTGCCAAACTCCTTCTGGGCCTCGTTGGGAATGCCGGTGAAGGTCTCGATGTCGCCCAGATTGGTGCCGGCCTCATAGACCACGTCGTTGGAGACCAGCAGATGCCAGATCTTCCACTCGCCGCTGTCCTCCTTGACGAAATCGGCGCAGATACGCTCCGGATACCACATCGCCTTGCAGGAGCCGTCGGGATCGCCCGTGGCCTGCACGCCCAGAGAGTACCACACGCCCTTGGCCGTCTTGCCGTCGCCGGCGAGCACCACGCAGGGGGTGGAGACATGGTGGGCGATCAGGTCGCCGTAGCCGAAGTTGTCCCGGATGTTGCGGAGACCGGGGTCGGCGGCGCACTTGGCGTCCAGGGCCTCCTGCTGGCGCCGGGTGTGCTGGACCACATAGTAGTTGGAGATCTCGTCCATGCCCACATAGTAGCCCCAGTTGGAGCCCATGGAGGCGGTCTTTCGGTACTTCGGCTCCGAGACCCAGAGGGTGTCCAGCTCCTTGCGGCGCTCGTTGTTCATGTTCATCACCTGACGGCGGGCCATCAGGTCCTTCACGGTCTCCACGTCCCAGACACGGAGGATGCGTTCGTCATCGGAGTAGTATTGCTTCTTGCTCATCTCAGCGCCTCCTGACTTTCAGCGCCATAGCTGAAGGTATTTTCAAAGGTGTCATACGGCTCCGGGACCCTGGGGAGCTTGGTGAAGGGACGGGAGCCGGTGTAGAGGGTCCGCAGCTCCATGGGCCGGTTGGGCTGGGCCAGGACGGTCCCCTTCATCTCCGCAAACAGGGGATTCTCCGGGAACTCCTCAATGGCCTTGGGATCGCCCCACTTCTTTCCGGCGGGCGTGTCCACGTCCTCCAGATACAGGGTGTGCCAGATCTTCCAGACGTCGTTCTCCCGGATGAAATCCATGCACAGACTGCCCAGCACCCAGTTGGACACCGCGCCGCGCTCGGAGATGTCCGTGACCAGGCCAAAGACATAGAAAAAGCCCTTGGCGGTCTTTCCGTCGTCGGCGATCTCGATGATGGCGTTGTCCAGGGAGCGGATCTCCATGGGGCCCCGGCCGTAGAGCTTCTCATCGGAGTATTCTCCCAGATCCTCCGGGAACACCTTTTTGAGCACCTGGGCCTTCTTCTTGGTGGCGGCGTCGATGGAGGCGTAGTAGTCCTCCAGGGCCTTGCGGCCCGCGTAGTAGCCGCCGTTGACGCCCAGAGAGATGTCCTCCCGGCCGGACCACAGATCGGAGAGGATGGTAGGCTCCTTTTTCAGAAGCAGGCTCATGACGTACTTACCGGCCAGATTTTTTACATCCCGCCGGTCCTCAAAGCGGCCAACCAGTTCCTCTGTATTGAAATTCAGAGTTGACATAGATGAACTCCTTTCCTTAGGTTTGATATTATTATAGCGGCCGTCCGGCGGGATATAAAATGCGAAAAAGCTATGCAGTATTCCCTGAAGTTATTATGCCCGCTCCCCACGCTAATTGGGTTGCACTTTTGGGGGTTTTCCGGTATAATAATACTGTTTCTGCGCTATAAAAAGGCTCTCAGCCTTTTTCGGAAGAACGATAACCATCACGGAAAGAGAGAATACCATGAAGGATTATATCTGTGCAGTCCCCTGTCTGTTCGGGCTGGAGGGGCTGGCGGCACAGGAGCTGCGGCGCATGGAGCTGCAGGAGGTCCGGGCGGAGAATGGCCGCGTGCTGTTCCGGGGAGATTTTTCGGACATCATCCGGGTCAATCTGCGCCTTCGCACCGGGGAGCGGGTGCTGCTGCGGCTGGCGTCCTTTCCCGCCAGGAGCTTTGAAGAGCTGTTCCAGGGGGTGCTGCAAACGCCCCTGGAGGAGTTCATTCCCAGGGACGGCGCGTTCCCCGTCAAGGGCCACAGCTTGAACTCCCAGCTTCACTCGGTGCCGGACTGTCAGGCCATCATCAAAAAGGCCGCCGCGAAGCGGCTGGGGGAGAAATACCACAGGAACTGGCTGCCGGAGACCGGCGCGCTGTACCAGCTCCAGTTCTCCATTATGAAGGACCGGGCGGAGCTGTTTCTGGACACCACCGGCGCGGGCCTCCACAAGCGGGGCTATCGGGCCGTGGGCAACGACGCGCCGTTGCGGGAGACCCTGGCGGCAGCCATGGTGACGCTCAGCCGATACCGGGGCCGGGACAGCTTTGTGGACCCCTTCTGCGGCTCCGGCACCATCGCCATCGAGGCGGCGCTGATCGCCAAAAACCGTGCGCCGGGCCTTCTCCGCAGCTTTTCCTGCCAGACCTGGGCCATGAGCCGGGAGCGGCTCTGGCAGGAGGCCCGGACCGAGGCCATGGACCTGGAGTACCACGGGGATTACCATATTTACGCCTCGGACATCGACCCGAAATCCCTGGCCATCGCCCGGAGCAACGCCAAAAAAGCCCGTGTATCGGACTGCATCACCTTCTCCCAGGCCGACGCCACCACGCTGGCCCTGCCCGCGGGGAAGGGCGTCATCGTCACCAATCCTCCCTACGGTCAGCGGATGCTGGAGCAGCGGCAGGCCCAGCAGCTCCTGCGGGCCTTTGGCAAGCATATAGGTCCCAACAGGGACTATGACAAGTATATCATCTCCTCCGAGGAGGAACTGGAGCGGTACTACGGAAAAAAATGCGCCAAAAAGCGCAAGCTGTATAACGGCATGATTAAGTGCAATCTGTTTATGTA
>CAZBOR010000164.1:0-3633 GCA_964493585.1 uncultured Oscillospiraceae bacterium | reverse complement strand
TTTCGGCGGGAGCGCAGCTACAACAGGGACCTCGCCCTATGGCCGAAGCGAAAGGATACTGCTGCCCGGCCCATGAACCTTTTTCCGGGGAATGTCATAATCTGGGGTAGTGTGACAGCCCAGTGTCCGGCGGTCACAGGAGAAAGGAGGAAGCCATGGATACCATCAAGTTATCGGACCTGAGGCCGGGACAGCGGGCAGTGGTGGCGGAGAACCGCTGTGAGCCGGAGCTGGCCCTCCGGCTGGAGGACCTGGGGCTGACCCCGGGATCGGAGGTCTGCTGTCTCCATCGGGCGCCGGCCGGGACCCCGGCGGCCTATGAAATCCGGGGCGCGGCCATCGCTCTTAGGCGGCAGGACGCTGCCGGAATCCTGGTCCGGGAGGCATCGCCATGACCGCGCCCGTCACGGTGCTCCTGGCCGGGAATCCCAACGTGGGAAAGTCCACGGTGTTCAACGCCCTGACCGGGCTGCGGCAGCACACCGGCAACTGGTCCGGCAAGACCGTGGAGACCGCCGAGGGGCGCTATACCTACAAGGGCCGGACATACCGGCTGGTGGATCTGCCGGGGACCTACTCTCTGGACCCGCGCTCCCAGGAGGAGCAGGTGGCCCGGACGGCGCTGGAGCAGGGCAGGGCGGACTGTGTGGCAGTGGTCTGCGATGGGACCATGCTCCGGCGGAATCTGATCCTGGTGTATCAGATCCTGGCCCTGGGCGTCCCGACAGTGGTCTGCGTCAATCTCATGGACGAGGCCCGCCGCAAGGGAATCGCGGTGGACACGGAGCAGCTCTCCCGCATCCTGGGCGTCCCGGTGGTGCCTGCGGCGGCGGGACAGGGCAGGGGACTGGAGCGGCTCCGGGAGGAGATACGCCTGGTGGCCGAGGGCTACCACAGAGCGGCGCGGGTCGAGGTCCCGGCGTCCCGGCGGCAGCGGGCCGCGCTGGCCGAGGAGACCGCCGCCAGGGTGACGGAACGGTCCGGCCCGATCCGGCCTGCCGGCTTCTGGGACAAAATTCTGACGGGACGCAGGACGGGGATCCCCCTGCTGCTGATATTGCTGTTTCTGCTGCTGTGGCTCACCGTTGCCGGAGCCAATGTCCCCTCGGGCTGGCTCTGGCGGGGGACGTTGGCGGTGTACCGATGGCTGTCCGGAGGGCTTGTGGATGCGCCCTGGTGGGTCCGGGGCGCGCTGCTGGACGGGGTATTCCTGACCATGGGCCGGGTGGTGTCGGTGATGCTGCCGCCGATGGCCATCTTTTTCCCGCTGTTCACGCTGCTGGAGGACCTGGGCTACCTGCCGCGGGTGGCCTACAACCTGGACCACGCCATGGAGCGCTGCGGCGGCTGCGGCAAAATGGCCCTGACCATGTGCATGGGCCTGGGCTGCAACGCCACCGGCGTGGTGGGCTGCCGCATCATCGACTCCCCCAGGGAGAGGACCCTGGCGGTGCTGACCAACAGCTTCATCCCCTGCAACGGACGGTTTGGAGCGCTGATCCTGCTTCTGACGGCGTTTCTGGCGCCGGGCGCCTCCGGGAGCGCCGGGGCGGCGCTGGGGCTGACGCTGTTTCTGGTGCTGGGGGTCCTGGCGTCCATGGGGGTGTGCAGGCTGCTGAGCCTGACGGTGCTCAAGGGAATGTCGTCCTCCTTTGTCCTGGAGCTTCCGCCCTTCCGAAAGCCGAAGGTGGGGCAGGTCCTGGTGCGCTCGGTGCTGGACCGGACGCTGAAGGTACTGGGGCGCGCGGCGGCGGTGGCAGCGCCCGCCGGTCTGGCGCTGTGGGTGCTTCATACGGCGGAGGTGGGCGGACAGAGCCTGCTGCTGCGTCTGACGGCGCTGCTGGACCCGGCGGGCCGGGCCCTGGGCATGAGCGGCGTGCTGCTCACGGCGTTTATCCTGGGATGGCCCGCCAATGAGATCGTGCTGCCCGTGGCGGTGCTGGCGGTGACGGGCAATATGCAGATGGAGACCACGACCTTGGGCCTTAGCGCGCTGGGCTTTGACTGGGAGATGGCCCTCTGCACGGCGGTGTTCTTCCTGTTCCATTGGCCCTGCGCCACCACCTGCCTCACCATTCGCCGGGAGACCGGCAGCCTGCGCTGTACGCTGGCGGCCATGGCGCTGCCCACGGCGGTGGGCGTGGGACTGTGCCTGCTGATTCACGGTTTCTATAACCTTGGGTTATAATGATTGACGATAAGGTATTGGATATTTTGAATGGAATCCGCTAAGATATTGTTCAGTGCAATCGGCACAAGGAAAGGATGTAAACCAATGAAAAGAAATCGTTTGATGGGTCTGCTTCTGGCGGTCGCCATGCTGACGATGCTTCTGGCGGGGTGCGGCAGCGCGTCCACGGACTCCTCTGCGGGCTCCGCCGTTTCCGCCGCGTCTGAGTCCGCCGCGGCGGAGGCATCGGAGGCAGAAGCAGCCCAGGAAACGGCCGCCGCTGCGGAGGAGGAACCCGCCGCAGAGACGGAAGAGGCCGAGTATGAGGCGGTGAGCTACCCGCTGGAGGGCGGCGAAACGCTGACCTACTACATGATTAAGGACTTGGGGCAGGCATCCAGTCTGGCGGAATGGAACGACCATCCCATGCTCCAGGTCATCGCGGAAAAGACCGGCGTCACGCTGGAGCTCCAGGCTGTGTCCCAGACCAACGGCTCTGACATGATGAACCTGATGCTGGCCTCCGGCGACTACCCCGACATGATCGAGAACCTCAGCTATTCCACCGGCTTTGCCGCCGCCATGGACGACGATATTGTCCTGGAAATCACGGATCTGATCGCGGAGTACGCGCCGGACTACAATCTGCTCCTGACGGAGAACCCCGACTATAAGAAGTCCATCACCACGGACGACGGCCGGATCGGTATCTTCGCGTCCATCACCCAGGGCAGCCGGGGTCCCTCCGATGGCCTGATGGTCAACCAGGACTGGCTGGACGAGTGCGGCCTGGACGCCCCTGTGACCTTTGACGACATGGAGGAGGTCCTCCTGGCGTTCAAGGACAAGTACGATCTGACCGACCCCCTGTACATGGTGGGCGACGGCGTGCTGGACAATGACCAGATTTCCGCCAGCTTTGGCGTGGCGCTGAAGTTCAACTCCATCACCGGAGAGGGCGGCTTCTATGTGGATGAGGACGGCCAGATTCAGTTCGGCTACACCCAGGAGGGCTACAGAGAGTATGTGACTCTGATGCACGACTGGTATGAAGAGGGCCTGCTGTCCTCTGACTTCGTGTCCAACACCACCGACTACATGAATGATGACCTGATCGGAGAGATCGCCGCCCAGGGAACCGGCATCTTCTCCAGAGGCGACGGCCTCATTGATATGCTGCGAAACATCTCCGGCTCCAACCTGGTGGCGCTGGCCGACCCGGTGGTGGAGGAGGGCGATACCATCCACCTGGGCAACGCGGAATCCCTGCCCTCCACCGGCGCGGGCGTGGTCGTGACCACCGGCTGCGATGAGCCTGAGCTCTGCTGCCAGTTCCTCAACTGGTGGTACACCGAGGATGGTTTCCTGGCCGGCACCTACGGTCAGGAGGGCGTGTCCTTTGAGTTCGATGAGAACGGCGATCCCCAGTACACCGAGATGATGACCTCCACCGAGGGAACCAC
>CAZBOR010000163.1:0-3653 GCA_964493585.1 uncultured Oscillospiraceae bacterium | reverse complement strand
GAAAATCTGCCCTGCGTCATGCACGTCTCCGCCCGTGCCCTGGCCACCCACGCCCTTTCCATCTTCGGCGACCACAGCGACGTGATGGCCTGCCGCGGCACCGGCTTCGCCATGCTGGCCTCCGCCAATCCCCAGGAGGTCATGGACCTGTCCGCCGTGGCCCATCTGGCCGCCATCGACGCCTCCGCCGCCTTCCTGCATTTCTTCGACGGCTTCCGCACCTCCCACGAGATCCAGAAGATCGGCGTCTGGGACTATGCGGAGCTGGAGGAAATGATGGACAAGGACGCCGTGGAGCGCTTCCGCGCCCGCGCGCTGAACCCCAACCATCCCGTCATCAAGGGCTCCGCCCAGAACCCCGACATCTTCTTCCAGACCCGCGAGGCCTGCAACACCCATTATGACGAGCTGCCCGCCGTGGTGGTCAAGTACATGAACATGGTCAACGAGCGCCTTGGCACCGACTACAAGCCCTTCAACTACTACGGCGCACCCGACGCGGAATACGTCATTATCTCCATGGGCTCCTCCTGCGACGCGCTGATGGAGGTCTGCGACTATCTCAATTCCACCGGCAAAAAGGTCGGCATGGTGAACGTCCACCTGTACCGTCCCTTCTCCGCCGACTATCTCATCGACGTGCTGCCCGACACCGTCAAGCGTATCGCCGTGCTGGACCGCTGCAAGGAGCCCGGCGCCCTGGGCGAGCCGCTCTATCTGGATGTGGTCACGGCCCTCAGCGGCACCCGGTTCGGCTCCGTTCCGGTCATTGGCGGCCGCTACGGCCTTGGCTCCAAGGACGTGGGTACCGGCTGTCTGATCTCCGCCTACCTGAACCTGATGGCGGAGAAGCCCCAGGCTCCCTTCACCCTGGGCATCACCGACGACGTGACCAACCTGTCCCTGCCCGTCACCGACAACACCGACTGTCAGGCCAAGGGCAACACCGCCTGTAAGTTCTGGGGTCTCGGCTCCGACGGCACCGTGGGCGCCAACAAGAACTCCATCAAGATCATCGGCGACAACACCGACCTCAACGTCCAGGCCTACTTCCAGTACGACTCCAAAAAGTCCGGCGGCGTGACCATCTCCCATCTGCGCTTCGGTCCCGAGCCGATTCGCTCGTCCTACTATGTGACTGCCAGCGACTTCGTGGCCTGCCACAACGCCTCCTATCTGGAGAAGTACCCCATGGTCCAGGACTGTAAGCCCGGCGGCACCTTCCTCATCAACTGCGGCTACAGCGTGGAGGAGCTGGGAGGTATCCTCCCTGTGGAGGCCAAGCAGTACATCGCGAAAAACAACATCAACGTCTATGTCATCGACGCCGTGAAGATCGGCAAGGAGCTGGGCCTCGGCTCTAAGTACAACATGGTGCTCATGTCCGCCTTCTTCAAGCTGGCCAACATCATCCCCATCGACGACGCCGTCCGGTACATGAAGGAGGCCTGCGAGACCTCCTACGGCAAGTTCGGCGAGGAGACCGTCCAGCGGAATAAGAACGCCGTGGACGCCGGCCTTACCGGCCTTGTGAAGCTGGACATTCCCGCCGACTGGGCCGCCACCACCGTGGGCGGCGGCGAAGCGATGCCCGCAGAATCCTCCCGGCCGGAGCTGAACACCTTTATCAAGGACGTGCTGGTTCCCGCCAACGCCATGCGGGGCGACGAAATCCCCGTTTCCAAGCTCATGTCCATGGCCGACGGCACCCTGCCCTCCGGCTCCGCCGCCTATGAGAAGCGCGGCATCGCCGTGGACGTGCCGGTATGGCTGCCTGAAAACTGCATCCAGTGCAACCGCTGCGCCTATGTCTGCCCCCACGCGGTCATCCGTCCCGCAGTGCTCAACGACGAGGAGCTGGCAAACGCCCCCGCCGGGATCAAGACTGTCAAGATGATGGGCCGCGGCACCGAGGGTCTTCACTTCTCCATGGTGGTCTCGCCTCTGGACTGCACCGGCTGCGGCTCCTGCGCCAACGTCTGCCCCGCCAAGAACAAGGCCCTGGTCATGAAGCCTCTGGCCGAATCCGCAGACCAGACGGAGGTCTTTACCTACGCCACGGAGACCGTCAGCGAAAAGCCCGTTCCCTTCAAGACCAACACCGTCAAGGGCTCCCAGTTCAAGACCCCGCTGTTTGAGTTCTCCGGGGCCTGCGCGGGCTGCGGCGAAACGCCCTATGTGAAGCTCATCACCCAGCTCTTCGGCGACCGTATGCTCATCGCCAACGCCACGGGCTGCTCCTCCATCTGGGGCGCCAGCGCACCCTCCACGCCCTACACCGTCAACCGCAAGGGCCAGGGTCCCGCCTGGGCCAACTCCCTGTTCGAGGACAACGCCGAGTTCGGCTATGGTATGCTCCTGGCCACCGAGCAGCGCCGGGCGAGGCTCCAGTCCCTGGTGACCGAGCTGGTTTCCGGTGACATTCCCGCAGATCTGAAGGCCGCCGCCGAGACCTGGCTGGCCGCCTCCAACGAGGGCGAGGGCTCCAGAGAGCCGTCCGCCGCCTTCCGTGCGGAGATCGAGAAATACGCTGCCTCCGTTCCCGCCCTGGGCGAGATCGCCGGTATGACCGATATGCTGGTCAAGCCGTCCCAGTGGATCTTCGGCGGCGACGGCTGGGCCTATGACATCGGCTACGGCGGACTGGACCATGTGCTGGCCCAGAACCGCAACGTCAACGTGTTCGTCCTGGACACCGAGGTCTACTCCAACACCGGCGGACAGGCCTCCAAGGCCACGCCCATCGGCGCTGTGGCGGAGTTTGCCGCCGCCGGCAAGGCCGTCAAGAAGAAGGATCTGGCCCAGATCGCCATGACCTACGGCTATGTGTATGTGGCCCAGGTCGCCATGGGCGCGGATTACCAGCAGACCCTGAACGCCATCCTGGAGGCCGAAGCCTACGACGGTCCCTCCCTGATTATCGCCTACGCCCCCTGCATCAACCACCACGCCAAGGCCGGCATGGGCAAGGCCATGACCACCATGGAGCGTGCGGTTAAGGCGGGCTACTGGCACCTGTTCCGCTACAACCCCGCCAAGGACGAGCCGTTCACCCTGGATTCCAAGGCGCCCACGGACCAGTACAACGACTACATCATGTCCGAGAGCCGCTACAGCTCCCTGGCCACGAGCTTCCCGGAGCGCGCAAAGGAGCTGTTTGCCGCCGCCGAGGAGTTCGCCGCGGAGAAATACACCGAGCTGGCCAAAAAAGCCGAGCAGCAATAAGGCCAGGCCGCAATAGAGTATCCCCTGCGGGAGCTGAAAGGCATCGCTTTTCAGCTCCCGCGTTCTTCCGTTCCGGTCTGTCAGAAAATACCTGTATTTTTTTCGGATTTCCCCCTTGACAGCCCCGTCCGTTTGTACTAGAATAACGCTGTCAAACGTCCGATACGTTTGATAACAAATGGTACCATCGGCTGTGTCACCCGGCGGTACCGCCGTTCTGCCGGTCCTTAGAAAAGGCACCCCCCTTCCCGGCGCGGCTTGCGTTGAGGACCGTATGATATGGCATTTGTGGCGACCGGCCACAGAATTGGACATTACCAATCCGGCTGTCTGTTCAGGTCACCTCCCTGAGTCGTAGCCAGACAGCCGGCTTCGGGATGTCGCAGGATGACGAATTGTTTTGCCTGACCGCAAAATGATTCGTCTTT
>CAZBOR010000162.1:0-3675 GCA_964493585.1 uncultured Oscillospiraceae bacterium | reverse complement strand
GGTTGGTGGGCTGGTCCAGCAGCAGCACGTTGGCCCCGGAGAGCATCATCCGGGACAGCATACAGCGGACCTTTTCGCCGCCGGACAGGACGCTGACGGGCTTGTACACATCCTCCCCGGAGAACAGCATCCGGCCCAGGAAGCCCCGCAGATACGTCTCGCTCTGGTCCTCGGACCACTGGCGCATCCAGTCGATCATGTTCAGCTCGCAGCCCTCAAAGAACGCGGTATTATCCTTGGGGAAATAGGACCGGGAGGTGCTGACGCCCCATTTGATGGAGCCTTCGTCCGGCTCCAGCTCGCCCATGAGGAGCTTGAACATGGCGGTCTGGGCGATCTCGTTGCTGCCCACAAAGGCGATCTTGTCCTTTCGATTCACGACAAAGCTCACATGGCTCAGGACCTTCACCCCGTCCACCGTCTTGGACACGTCCGTCACAAAGAGAATGTCCTTGCCCACCTCCCGGTCCGGCTTGAAGCCCACAAAGGGATAGCGGCGGGAGGAGGCGGGCATTTCCTCGATGGTCAGCTTGTCCAGCAGCCGCCGGCGGGAGGTGGCCTGACGGCTCTTGGATTTGTTGGCGGCGAACCGGGCGATGAACTCGGTCAGCTCCCTGATTTTTTCCTCGTTGCGCTTGTTCTGGTTGCGGATCAGGGCCTGCACAAGCTGGGAGGACTCATACCAGAAGTCGTAGTTGCCCACATACATTTTGATCTTGCCGTAGTCGATGTCCACGATGTGGGTACAGACGGTGTTGAGGAAATAGCGGTCATGGGAGACCACGATGACCATTCCCTCAAAGTCCAGCAGAAAATCCTCCAGCCATTCAATGGAGGCGGCGTCCAGATTGTTGGTGGGCTCGTCCAGCATGACAATGTCGGGGCTGCCGAACAGCGCCTGGGCCAGCAGCACCTTCACCTTGTCCCGCCCGTCTGTCTCCGACATGAGCCTGTAGTGGTCCTCCACGGGAATCCCAAGGCCCTGGAGCATCCGGCTGGCGTCGGATTCCGCCTCCCAGCCGCCCAGCTCCGCGTATTCCGCCTCCAGCTCCGAGGCCAGAATCCCGTCCTCGTCCGTGAAGTCCTCCTTCTCGTACAGAGCGTCCTTCTGCCTGCCGACGTCATATAGCCGCCGGTTTCCCATGATGACCGTGTCCATGACGGTGTAGGCGTCGTACTGGAACTGGTCCTGCTGCAAAACGGACATCCGGACGCCGGGCTTCACATCCACATGGCCGTCCGTGGACTCCAGCGCCCCGGACAAAATCTTCAGCAGGGTGGATTTCCCCGCGCCGTTGGCGCCGATGATCCCGTAGCAGTTGCCGGCGTTGAATTGCAGATCGGCGTTTTTGAAAAGTACGCTGCCGCCGTACTGCACGCCGAGATTGGTGACTGTAATCATGCGATCATCCTTAAAGAAAAATTCCTTTGGATTATAACACGTTTTTCCGCAAGAATAAAGGTTGATTCCGGAAAAATTTATGATATATTATAATAGTTGTGAAAAAACAGGAGGATCGACGTGATGTTGGGACCGGACCCTCGGAATACAGCGCGGGGAGCTTTCGCGCCCTCTGCGGGTCATGGCGTATTTTGGAAGAAAAAAAGGAAGTGCCTCTATGGAATTTATGAAAGCAAAGCTGCTGAGCCTCAGCGTCTATAAAAATATGCTGGAAACGGAGCCGGTCCAGTGCCTTCTGCGCCTGTGCGACGCCAAGACGCCCGACACGCTGATCCGCAGCTATACGGATCTGGTCTACAGCGTGTACCACGCGGGCTTTGACACCCTGACGGCGTGTCTTGCCTGGCATCTCAAATATGACGAGAGCTTTATCGGCGACGCGGTGGCCGCGGGCAGGGCGGGCGAGCGGCTGCTGGACGCGGCGGCCATGGACATCCGGCGGCTGTCCAGCGTGGGGATGCTTTCCTGCGTGGGCCTCAAGCGCGGCATCTACAACGCCTGCGTGAAGGTACATCAGGATTACGGCCCCATTGTGCAGAATCTGGCGGAGCTCCCTCCCGGAAAGAGCTTTACCGAGGAGGAAATCTTCGCGAGCTACCGGAAGAACGGCTGCGGCCAGTTCGCGCTGGGGCGGGCGTTCCACTGGGAGCGGGGCCGGCTCAGCCAGGTGGCCCATCCCGACGGCATCAGCCAGCGGGACATGATCGGCTATGAGCACCAGCGCCGGGCGGTGCTGGAAAACACCGGCGCGCTGATGGCCGGACGGCCCGCCTGCAACGTGCTGCTCTACGGCGACAGCGGTACCGGGAAGTCCGCCACGGTGAAATCCCTGCTCAACATCCCGGAGTTCTACAATCTCCGACTTATTGAGATCGCGAAAAACTCCCTGTCGGAGCTGACAGACCTGATGCGTCTGCTGGGGGACCGCACCCAGAAATTCATCCTCTACATCGACGACCTTTCCTTTGAGCAGGAGGACAAGAGCTTCTCGGCCCTGAAAACGGCGCTGGAGGGAGGTCTGGAGCGGCGGCCGGACAACGTGGCCATCTATGTGACCTCCAACCGCCGGCACATGATCCGGGAGAGCTTTTCCGACCGGGACGGCGACGACGTCCATGCCAAGGAGACGCTGGAGGAGCGGTCCAGTCTGGCGGAGCGGTTCGGCCTGCGGCTGGCCTATCTGGCCCTGGACAAGACCCGGTACACGGACATGGTGCTGGAAATGAGCCGCCGGAGAGGGCTGCCCTATACGGAGGAGCAGCTCCGGGCGGAGGCCAACCGCTGGGAGCTTCAGCACGGGGCCAGAACGCCGAGAGTGGCCATGCAGCTCGTGGAGAAGCTGGCGGGGCAGAAATAGCGGAAAGCGCCCGGGCGGGTCCCCGCCTGGGCGCTTGTATGCTGTTCATAAAAATTTTGCAATCCAATTTCCTATTTGCTATTGCAAAAATGAAAAAAGGGACTATAATAGGGTTAGCACTCAAAATGACGGAGTGCTAAATATGTGCTTCTGTAAACAATTATTTTTCATAAAGGATGTGTTTTTATGGCAAAGAAACAGTTTAAGGCCGAGTCCAAGCGGCTGCTGGACCTGATGATCAACTCCATCTACACCCACAAGGAGATTTTTCTCCGGGAGATCATCTCCAATGCCTCCGACGCCATTGACAAGCTGGCGTATCTGAGCCTCACGGAGGACAACGGCATGAGCCGCAGCGACTTTGAGATCCGCCTCAGCGTGGACGAGGAGCATCGGGTGCTGACCATCTCCGACAACGGCATCGGCATGAGCAAGGAGGAGCTGGAAAGCAATCTGGGTACCATCGCCCGGTCCGGCTCCCTCCAGTTCAAGGAGGATATGCAGAAGGCGGAGAATCCCACGGAGGCGGTGGACATCATCGGCCAGTTCGGCGTGGGCTTCTACTCCGCCTTCATGGTGGCGGATAACGTCACCGTCATCAGCAGGAAATACGGCAGCGACGAGGCCTATATGTGGCAGTCCGCCGGAGCCGACGGCTATACCATCACGGCCTGTGAGAAGGACGCCTGCGGCACCGATGTGATCCTCAAGCTCAAGGAGGACACCGAGGAGGAGGACTACAGCCGGTATCTCAGCCAGTACACTCTGGACAACCTGGTGCGGAAGTATTCCGACTATATCCGCTATCCCATCCGCATGAACATGAAGTACACCCGTCCCGTGGAGCAGGAGGAGG
>CAZBOR010000161.1:0-3700 GCA_964493585.1 uncultured Oscillospiraceae bacterium | reverse complement strand
GGCAGCGGTCCCCGCGATGGAATTTACAATTAAATGTTGTTTGCCGCCATAAAGGCCGAGAAGTTGGCAAAGCGCATATTGCCCTTGAGGAACTCGTCGGGCGTGTTCAGGAGCTGCTGGCTCTGCATCCCGTGGGCGCGGGAAATCTGGGCGTCGCCCACCACATAGAACTCCGGCGCGGTGCCGAAGAAGGTCTCCGCCTCCTGTACGCAGGGCCGCACGCCGGCATTGACCACCACGGAGTCAAAGGGCTCCTCCAAAATCCGGCCGTCCTTCTCATAGACCGCCTTGCCGCCGTCCACGGAGCGGATCTGGGCGTGGTCGATCTCATGGATGCCCTTGTACTTCTCCTTCAGATAGCGCAGGGTCTGGGGCGCGTCGTGGCCGCCGATGTTGCTGCCCATAACGCTCCGGGTGATAACGGTCACATCGTGGCCCGCGTCGTAGAGGTACATGGCGCACTCCATGGCCGTCATGGTGCCGCCGACGACAACGACCTTGTGGCCCAGCTCCGCCTCGTGGCCAAAGACCTCGATGGGATGGGGCGCCTCCGCGCCGCCGGGGATGTCCAGACGCTTGGGCGCCGCGCCGGTGGCGGCGATGACGGCGTTGTAGTTTCCCGCCTCGATCAGCTCCGGAGTGGCCTCGGTATTGAGCCGGATCTCCACGCCCAGCTTCTTGCACTGGCCGATCTCCCAGTCCTTGAAGCGCTTGATGCCCCATTTCCCGTATACATAGTCGGAATGGGTCGCCTGGCCGCCCAGGACGCCGCTCTTTTCAAACACCGTCACCTGATGGCCCCGTTGGGCGCAGACCATGGCCGCCCGCATCCCCGCCGGGCCGCCGCCGATGACCGCCACGCGCTTGCCGCCCTTGCTGGGCTTGAACATACCGTCGTAGACGTTCTCCAGGCCGAAGATGGGGTTCACCGAGCAGATGGCGCTGTGGCAGGCGTCGCAGCGGAGACAGGGCGTGATGTCCTCCGGCCGCTCCTCGATGATCTTCTCCAGATAGTCCGGGTCGCAGTTGAAGGTCCGGGCCATGAACACCATGTCGCACATACCGTCCTCGATGGCCTTCTCGATCACATCCGGGTCCTGGAAGCCGCAGGCCGCGCCCACCACGGCGGTGATGCCCGCGTCCTTCATGGCCTTGGTGTAAGCCAGGGACGGCGGGGCCTCCTCCGGGAAGATGTAGGTGCTGGGGTGCTCGCCGTAGGCTCTGGGAGGCCGCACATGGAAGATGTCCACATATTCGTCCCAGATTTTCAGCATCTCCAGCCACTCCGGGTCAAAGTCCGCCGTGATCTGCATGGAGATCAGGAAGTGGGGTCCGCAGAGCTCCCGAATCTTCTGCAGCAGCTCCGTGGTGGCCCGGCAGCGGTTCTCCAGGGAGCCGCCGTACTGGTCCGTGCGGGTGTTGGCCGCTGCGCCCACGTCGCCGATGGCGGTGATCTCCACCACGTCGAAGCCCAGACCGCGGTACTCCAGCGCGTCGTTGGCGATCTCCTCGATGTAGCTCTGGATCTCCTCCGCCGTGGCCAGGCGCTTGCTGCCGCCCATGCCGCCCATGAAGCCCATGCCGCCCATGCCGCGGGAGGACATACCGGGACGGCCCTCTGTGCCGATCTTATGCTTTTTGGGGCCGCCGCCGCCCATGCCGGGAGGGCCTCCGGGTCCGCCGGGACCGCCGGGTCCGAAGGGACCTCCGGGTCCGAAGGGGCCGCCGGCCTTTGGCTCGGAGAAGCTCAGGCCGTCGGGCATCTGCCGGTGGCACTGCATGAGACATAGGCTCCCATGGGCGTGGACCCGATCGATCATGCGGATCACATAGTTGTGGACGAAGGCGTTGTTCATGGGGAACAGCGCCGCGTCGCCCCAGAGGTTCCGCTCCATCTCCGTCAACGTGGCGGAGGGCATGGTGATGACGGAAGCGCCGTTTTTGGCGGCGTCCTCAATAAAGCGGATGGTCCCCTCTGCGGGATAGGTTTCCGGCCCCTGCTGCTCCTGGGAGTTGCACTTGGACATCCCCATGCGGGTGCGAATGACGATATTGCCCACCCGGATGGGCGTCAGCAGCATATGATACCTGTGGTTCATAGAATGACCTCCTATTGCCTTGAAATAATGTACACCCCTATTTTATCAAGGCTTCGCAACATTTACAACCGCAGGATGACGCGCAGATGGTCTGTTTCGCTATAAAACGGAATTTTTCGCAGGTTATTTGCGGAATCTCCGCCATTTTTACACAAAGCGCACATAAAATTTTCACATTTTGATGCTTTTGCTGCAAACATCCTCTTGCGCCGGGCGGGGAAATGCTCTATAATACAGTGATATAAATACAAAAAGCAAGAAAATCAGGAGTGTAACAAAATGCGAAAGGATTTAGAGGCGCTGTACCAGTCCAAATTCATCACCATTCAGCAGGCCCTGGACATGGTCCAGGACGGCGACATTGTCTATCACGGCTTTTACGGAAACGAGCCGCGGAATCTGCTGCGGCAGTTCCACACCGTGGCCGAACGGGTCAACCATGTGGACATCTGGTGTACCAACCCGGACGAGGAATACCGGTTTATTACAGATGATTCCATTGGAAATAAAATCGAGATCTACAGCGTGTTTTACGGCCCTCTGCTGCGGCGGTGCCACAGCTCCGGGCGGATCCACTATGTTCCCCACCATATCCACTCGGCGGTCCCCATGATTAAGGAGTGCGGCGCGACCCCCAACATCTTCTTCGCCTCTGTGACGCCGCCGGATGAATACGGCTATGTCTATATGTCCGGCAGCCAGCAGACCGAGTCGGAGGTCTTTGAGATCTGCGACCTGAAAATCTTTGAGGTCAACGAGAATCTGCCGCACGTCTACGGCACCACCCGCATTCCCCTGGAGAAGGTGGACTACTTCATCAAGGCCGACAACCCCATCTCTGAGCCGCCCACCTATCCCATCCCGGATGTGCTGTGGACCCTGGCGGAGAACGTGGCCTCCCTGGTCAGCGACGGCGACACGATCCAGCTCGGCTTCGGCGGCCTGCCCCACGCGGTGGCGGAGAAGCTCCGGGACAAGCGGGACCTGGGCGTCCACACGGAGATGTTCTCCAATTCTCTGTATCACCTGATGGACCAGGGGGTTATCACCAATGACCGCAAAACCATCAACCGGGGCAAGGCCGTCTGCGCCTTCTGCTGGGGCGATAAGGAGTTCAACCGGTTTATCGACCATAACCCGGCCATCGAGATGCTGCCCACCAGCTATACCAACGACCCCCGCACGATCATGGCCCATGACAACATGGTGTCCATCAACTCCGCGCTGGAGATCGATCTGACGGGACAGATTTGCTCAGAGTCCCTGGGCCCCCAAATATTTTCCGGCACCGGCGGCGCGACGGACTTTGCCTATGGAGCCTTCCACTCCAAGGGCGGCAAGGGCATCATCGCCCTGACCTCCACCGCCAAGAACGGCACGGTTTCCCGCATCGTACCCACGCTGACGCCCGGAGCGGTGGTGTCTATCCAGCGGAACATTGTGGACTATGTGGTGACGGAATACGGCATCGCCCATCTGCGGCATCTGCCCATCCACAAGCGGGCGGAGGCGCTGATCTCCATCGCCCACCCGGATTTCCGGGCGGACCTGCGCCGTCAGGCGGAAAAGCTGATGCTCTGGTGACGCGGGGCGGACTGAGG
>CAZBOR010000160.1:2291-3725 GCA_964493585.1 uncultured Oscillospiraceae bacterium | reverse complement strand
AAATCCGGATTTGAATCTCCGTTAAAAACTTTTTGGGTTTTTAACGGAGATTTTGATAAAAGGGCTTGACAAGCCACAATAACTGTGTATACTGTATATGTACGGCAAAACAGATGAAAACGGGGGTGATCGGTTGGAGCTATTTGTGGACAACTACTGCGGGACGCCCATCTATCAGCAGCTTGTGGACCAGCTCCGGGGGCAGATCCTGTCCGGGACGCTTGCGGGGGACACGCCGCTGCCGTCCATCCGAGGGCTGGCCAAGGACCTGCGGGTCAGCGTCATCACCACGAAACGGGCCTATGAGGAGCTGGAGCGGGCGGGTCTGGTCTACACCGTCCCCGGCAAGGGCTGCTTTGTGGCACGGGGGAACCAGGAGGCGCTGCGGGCGGCCCAGATGGGCCAGGTGGAGGAGCGGCTGCGGGCGGCCTGGTCCCTGGCCCGGTCCAGCGGTGTGGACAGGGAGACATTTTTGGAAATCTGCACATTGGTGACGGAGGAAACGACATGAACGCATTGGAATTTCGGCATATATACAAGCAATATGGAGATTTTTCCATTCGGGATCTGGATCTGGCGCTGCCGGAGGGCTGCATCCTGGGTCTGGTGGGAGAAAACGGCGCGGGAAAGAGCACCGCCATTCGGATGCTGCTGGGCTCTGTCCGCCCGGACAGCGGGGAGATCACCGTGCTGGGTCAGCCCCAGGACAGGGATTTTTACCATGTCAGGCAGCAGCTTGGAGTGGCCCTGGACGAGCCGGGCTTTACGGAATGTCTCACCGTCCGGCAGGTCAGCGCTATCATGGCTCTGACCTATGAGGGCTGGGACAACGACCGGTTTTACGACCTGCTCCGGCGGCTGGACGTGCCGGAGGACAAGCGCTTCCGGGAGTATTCGCGGGGCATGAAGATGAAGCTGTCCATCGCGGTGGCTCTGAGCCACGGGGCAAGGCTCCTGCTGCTCGATGAGGCCACATCGGGGCTGGACCCGGTGGTCCGGGACGCGCTGCTGGATATGCTCTTTGAATATACGCGGGACGAGCGCCGTTCGGTGCTGATGTCCTCTCACATCGTCAGCGACCTGGAAAAGGTCTGCGACTACATCGCCTTTCTGCACCGGGGAAGGCTGGTGGAGTTCGGGGAGAAGGACGCCCTGCTGGAGAAATACGGTTTGGTCCGCGGGAGCCGGGAGCAGCTTGCGGCCCTCGGCCCCGCAGTCAGGGGACGCAAGGAGACGCCCTATGGGGCGGAGGCGCTGGTCGAGCGGGCCGGGGTCCCGGCGGGAACGCCGGTACAGGGCATTGGCCTGGAGGACCTGTTTGTCTATCTGGTAAAGGAGGAGACGCAATATGCTGGCACTGATTTATAAGGACCTGTACTCCATCTGGCGGTACAACCGCCTGCTGCTGTTGGTGGTAGGGCTATGGGTGCTGAT
>CAZBOR010000160.1:0-2191 GCA_964493585.1 uncultured Oscillospiraceae bacterium | reverse complement strand
CGGCGCTGACGCTGCCGATCGCCTTCCGCATCGGCGTGGAACGGGCGCGTATCGTATATATTGTGCTGGTGGTGGGTATCTGTATGCTTTCCATCTATCTTCCACAGTCGGGCATCGTTCTTGGAACCGGACCGGCACTGGGTGGCATCGCGGGTACCGTGGTCCTCTGCGCGGCGGTCTGGGCGGCGTCCTGCGCCCTCGCCGTCAGGCTCTACCAAAGCCGGGAGCTCTGAAAACCACCGTTGACAAACGCTTCTCATCCGCCTATACTACTTGTAAGCCCTGCGACATATCAATAGAAGCGGACAAGTTCAGGGGATATACGGGAGGATATTTGCATGAAGCTCTTTGCGCTGATTCTGTTTATTGCGACGTATGCGCTGATGATTTTGCTGCCGAAGTACAGGCCATGGGTGGCGGCGGTCAGCGCCGGGATATTCACAGTGACCGGGATTGTCCCCGTTTCGGAGCTTGGAACCGCCATCGACTTCAATGTGCTGCTGATGCTGGCGGGGACCATGGGGACCGTATCGCTGTTCATCGAGTCCCGGATGCCGAACCGCATGGCCGAGGTGCTGCTTCAGCACTCGCCCAACGTCATGTGGGTCGTGGTCATCATGTCCCTGTTTGCGGGCGTGGTCTCGGCCTTTGTGGACAATGTGGCCACGGTGCTGATGATCGCGCCGGTGGGACTTGCCATCGCAAAGACGCTGAATATCTCTCCGGTGGGTATGCTGATCTCCATCGCCGTGTCCTCCAATCTGCAGGGCGCGGCGACGCTGGTGGGCGACACCACCTCCATCATGCTCAGCGGCTACGCGGGCATGGATTTCATGGACTTCTTCTTCATGGAGGGCAAACCCAGCATCTTCTTCGCGGTGGAGCTGGGCGCGCTGGCCACGGTCCCGGTCATTCTCCTGCTGTTTCGGAACCAGCGCCAGCCCTTTACCAGTACGGGACATACCGAGGTGTCGGATTATGTGCCGTCCCTGCTGCTGCTGGGAAATGTGGTGCTGCTGATCCTGGCCTCCTTCTGGAACGGCCGTCCGGCCATGACCAATGGCGTCATCTGTATTTCCGTGCTGGCCGTGGGACTGGTGTACACCTATTTCCGGGATGGCGACGCCACGGTGGTCAGACAGGCCCTCAAGGAGATCGACTATGAAACGCTGATCCTTCTGGCGGGACTGTTTGTGGTCATCAGCGGCATCACAGAGGTGGGCATCATCCAGGACATCAGCCGTATCTTTGTGGACCTGGGCGGCGATAGCCTGTTTCTGATCTATACCCTGATCGTCTGGGGGTCCGTGCTGTTCTCGGCCTTTGTGGACAACATCCCCTATGTGGCAACCATGCTGCCGGTGGTGGCGAAGATCTCGGCGGCCATGGGGAGCTCCCCCTATCTGCTGTATTTCGGTCTGCTGTCGGGCGCGACCCTGGGCGGCAATCTGACCCCCATCGGCGCTTCGGCCAATATCGCCGGCATCGGCATCCTGCGGAAGGCGGGCTATGAGGTCAAAAGCCGGGATTTCTTCCGCATCGGCATCCCCTTCACCCTGTGCGCGGTGATTGTGGGGTATCTGTTCTGCTGGATTTTCTGGGCGTGATCCTGCTTTTCCATAAAATGCTTTATTGCAGAATATCGGAGCGCGGCGCGCCTCCCGACGCCCTGTGTGCGCCGCTTTACCGGGCCTGTGCGAAAAATGGCACACCTCTGCGGCCCGTTCAGGCCGGATTATCGCACGGCAATCCCGAAAATGGCACTTCCTTAACGCTGTGGCACAATGCTATAATTGCAGCATCTCAGCCAAGCAAGGCAGTATCATGCACCTTTGGACCTGTACCGGGCCGGCGGCAAAGGCCGCCGGTTCCCAATGGCCCTTCCGAGATGCATGGCATTGACCAGACAAGGAGGTACACATTTTATGAAAAAGAACTTGCTTGCACTTCTTTTCGTTCTCAGTATGCTGCTGGGGATGTTCGCCGGCTGCGGCAGCACGGCGGAGTCCGCAGGCTCGGCCTCGGCGGAGGATACGCCGGAGGCCAGTATGCAGGAGACCGAGGAGCCGGAGGAACCCGAAGATGCCGAGGAGCCGGAAGCGCCCGCCGAGGAAGCCGCCTCCGCAGAGGAGCCGGAGGAACCCGAAGAGGAGCCTGCGGAGACAGCGGACTTTACCGAGGCTAACGCCAA
>CAZBOR010000159.1:0-3728 GCA_964493585.1 uncultured Oscillospiraceae bacterium | reverse complement strand
TTCTCGGAGATTTCAGATATGCCCGTCGCACCAGGCGATCAGGTCGGCAAAGACCTCGTCCCGATTGATCTCGTTGTGCATCTCATGGCGGCCGCCGGGATAGAGCCGCAGCGTCACGTCCTCCATCCCCGCCTCCATCAGCAGCCGGTACACGGCCCGGACGCCCTTGCCATAGGCCCCCACCGGGTCCCGGTCGCCGGAATAGAGCAGCACGGGCAGATCCTTCCGGAGCCGCGACGCCCAGGCCGACGTGTTCACATGGGTATAGGCGGTGAGCAGGTCCCGATAGGCGGAGACCGTGAAGGAGAAGGCGCATTTTTCATCCCCGTCATAGGCGGCCCAGACCGCCGGGTCCCGGCTGAGCCACGCGCTGGGGGATTCCAGGCCCTTGCCATAGGCGCCGGTGCTGAGCTTGACCATCAGAGCGGAAACGGCCCTGGGTCCCCGCACGGCGGACATCAGCCGCGCAAGCTGCTTGCCGAGGGACATCAGCGGGTTGGGGCCTCCGGTGCCGCTGAGCGCCAGAGCGTCCAGGGCCTCCGGGTATTTCTCCGCAAACCAGCGGGCCAGAAAGCTGCCCATGCTGTGGCCCAGGAGAATGTAGGGCAGCGCCGGATACCTCTCCCTGGTCAGATCGTTCATGGTTTTCAGATCCTTCAGCAGAAGCTGATAGCCGTCTTTCTCCGCGAAGAAGCCCCGGTCCTCCGGACTGGTATCGCCGTGGCCCAGATGGTCGTTGCCGGAGACCGCGTATCCGGCGGCGCAGAGTACCGCGATCATGGGCTCATACCGGCCGATATACTCGCACATCCCGTGGCTGATCTGGATCACGGCCTTGGGCGGCCGGACCGGGGTGTAGAAATATCCGGCCACCTGGGTCCTGCCGTCGGCGGATGGGAAACGAATGGTCTCCCGGATAAACTCAGACATTTCGCGCCTCCCGACCTAGACCAGCCGGATGGCCTGCGGCCCCTTGAACTCCATGGCGGACAGGTCCTCCAGATAGAAGCAGATGTGGTGATACCCGGTCCGGTCGTTGTAGGTCTCCTTCAGGAAGGGACCGGCCTCGTACATGGCCGCCTGGACCTCGTCCCGGTCGTCCATGACGGCCCTTCCCCGGACCCGGATGAAGCTGCCGTCACGGAAGGCGCACAGCTCCACATGGGGGTCCTTCAACATCTGGCTGTAGGCGGCCTTGTGGGTGCCGCAGCCCAGATAGAGCCGGCCCTCAAAGACCATGCTGAACCCAAAGGGCCGCACACGGGGCTGGCCGTCCTCCACGGTGGCAAAGTAAAACATACCGCCGATCTTATCCCGCAGCTCGTCCATGGTTATCATAGCAACATTCCTGCCTTTCCTTTCGAGTTGAAACTATTATACAGGCTCCGGCCGGGCTTTGCAACCGGAAAATACAGTTTTCTAGGACTTTTCCGCCGCCAGCTCCGCCGCGGTTTTCACCGGAGTATAGCTGTGCTCGTTGTCCAGCGTCTCATACGGCTCCGGCCATGGCACGGTATTCTGCGGCGGCATGACGACGGAATAGGGCAGATGCAGCGGGCCGGGGTCCGTCACGTCCGGGTCCTCGCCCAGGGTCACGGGGCCGATGCCCTTTTCCACCGGGGCGGTGAGCCGCTCGAAGTCCTCGTGGGCGAAGTTGGTCATGTCCAGCTTGCCCATGATGTCCGGGCAGACCTGCTCATGGAGGTAGAGCCATTTGCCCTTCTCCAGCACGAAGTCGGAGCCGTAGCGCTCCCAGAGCACGTTGCAGTAGGGATATTCGTGGCGGTTGAGCCGGCAGAAGATGACGCCGGGCGTGATAAAGCTGCCGCGGGCGGATTTGCCGTCGTCGGCCACCTCGATGATGTCCGTGAACAGGGTGTGGACCGAGGCCTCCATCAGAGGTCTGGGGTCCTTGCCGCCGATCTCCGGATAGATCTTCTGGACGTTCAGATGGTTCTGCATGGCCATATTGTCATAGGAGGTGACAGAGCCCTTCCACACCTGGTCAAAGCCCCGCATACGGCCAAAGATATGGCCCCAGGAGCACCAGTCATCCTTGCTCCAGATCTGGCCCCACTCGCCGGAGGCATCGGCGCGGCCGTGGAGATAGGTGTGCTTGGCCTTGACGTTTTCCACCTCCTGGCTGGCGGCGGCGTTGGCGATGCGCCGGTGCAGATCCAAATGCTGTTTTCTCATATCATTCCGCCTCCTCATAGTCCGGATGGCCCTCCGGGCCGTAGCTGTTGTCCTCATCAAATGTGGCGTAGGGTACCGGCGGCGCGGGATAGTTGTCCAGCCAGTTGTACCGCTCGTTGTGGGTCCGCATGGGCAGCGTGGGAGTGCCGAACTCCACATAGGCTGCGTTCTCCCGGTCCGGCAGGTCCACCTTCTGCTCCATGTAGTTGGCGCCGGCCTCACTCTGGAGATCCGTGGCGACCACCACGTGCCAGATCTTCCACTGACCGTCCTCCTTTAGGAAGTCGATGGCCAGCTTTTCCATATACCAGCGGGCGTCCGCCTCTGTCTCCGAAACGGGCAGCGTCTCCTGGGAGATGCAGTACCAGAGGCCGCGGGCCGTCCTGCCGTCATAGGCCTCGTACACCAGGCCCGTGGAGGCCGGATGGTGGAACAGGCGGCCCTGACCGGGCAGTGCGTCCATCCTGGCCCGGTGTCCGTCCACATAGTATTCGCGGATGGCGTCCATGCCCACATAGTAGCCCCAGTTGCGGCCGAAGGACGCGGTCTTTTGGGCCTCCGCGCCGGTGACCCAAAGCTCGGAAAGCTCCCGTTCCCGCCAGTCGTTGGCGATGTAGTAGCAGCGCTTGGCGCAGAGCTTTTTCACTTCCTCCACGTCCCAGACCCGCTGAATCAGCTCCAGATCGGTAAATTGCGGCGCTTTCATTCAAACGGCCTCCTTTCCATAGGAAAATGTCTCGGAAAATGTCCGGTACGGCTCCGGGATCCGGGGCGTCTCCGGGGTTTTTTTGTCCACGGCGTACAGGGGCCGCACAGTCTCCGCCGCCGTGTAGGGCGGCATCGGGAAGTCCCTCAGGGCGGCGAACTCCGGCAGCTCCGGGTAGGGCGTCACGGCCCGGCCCCAGCTCTGGCCGCACAGAGAGTCCACATCGTTGAGATACTGGAGATGCCAAATCTTCCAGTCGCCGTTTTCATATACAAAATCTCCGGCGAAATAGCCCCAGGTCCAGCTCGCCTCTGGGCCGCGGCTTGTGACCTCGGCGTTGCAGCCCAGGCAGAACCAGAGGCCCTTTGCCGTTTCGCCGTCCTCCGCGACCTCGATCACCGGAGCGGTCAGAGGCTTGACGTGGAAGGGGCCGATGCCGTACAGCTCCTCCTCGGACTTCCCGCCCAGCTTTTCGGGCAGTCGCTGCTGGAGCAGCTTGGCCGACAGCTTGTTCCGCTCTACCACGGCGTCGAAATACCCGCGCACCGCATCAGGACCGATGTAGCTGCCGTCGTTAAAGGTCAGGCACACGTCCTCCCGCCGGCTGAAAAACGAGCCGTATATCTCTCCCTGGCGGTTGAGCAGCAGACAGTTGACGTATTTGCCCATGAGATTCTTGATGGTCCGCTGGTCCTCCCAGCGCTCCACCAGAAGCTCGGCTGTAGATTGCATGAAAATTCCTCCATTCTTATCATGGTAGCTTGTTCCTTCGTATACAAATATATTGTAAAGCAGCGGCGCGGCAAAGTAAAGCACAAAATAAAAT
>CAZBOR010000158.1:0-3785 GCA_964493585.1 uncultured Oscillospiraceae bacterium | reverse complement strand
GGGAGCCCGGTTTACATTTCGCCCGGAGCATGATACAATAAAATACATCACAACTTGAGGAGCCTTGCTATGCTGAAAAAGCTGCTGGACCGGACCTTCTGGAAATTTCTCCTGGTAGGGGCGGCAAACACCGTCTTTGGAACTGCCGTCATGTACGCCTGCTATAATCTGCTGCATCTGGGTTACTGGCCCTCCTCTGCGGCAAACTATGTGTGCGGGAGCATCCTGAGCTACTTCCTGAACAAGCATTTCACCTTTCGAAGCAAAGAGCGGGGCGTCAGGGTCCTGGCGCGTTTCGTGGGGAACATCTCCCTGTGCTATCTGCTGGCCTATGGCGCGGCCAAGCCGCTGGTGGCCTGGATGCTGTCGGGCATGAGCCAGCGGGTGCAGGAAAACGGCGCCATGCTGGCCGGGATGTGCTTTTTCGTGGTGCTGAACTACCTGGGACAGCGGTTTTTCGCCTTCCGGCAGCGGCCCGATGGGGAAAATCATACGGACGATCCATAAAAAAGAGGCGCTTTATGGAAAAAACGGCTCAGGACAGGACCTTTTCCAGCAGCCGTGCAACCGTTCCCAACGCCTCCTGGAAGGCCTCCAGCTCCTGATCGGAGAGCTGCCCCAGCAGCGTTTCCAGCTCCAGCGTCAGGGCCAGATATTCCTGATGGATCATGGCGCGGCCCGCCTCCGTCAGCGTCACCCACACCCTGGTGCGGTTGTCCCTGTCATAGCAACGCTGAACATACCCCTGGTCCACCAGCGGCGCCACGGCACGGGTCGCCTGTTCCTTGGAGCAGGCCATGGACTGGGCCAGAAGCGTCATGGTCATGGTCTTGCAGCCCGCCAGGGTCAGCAGCGCCAGCCGCTGGGTCCCCGTGATCTCCTTTGCGGGCCAGGGCGTGTGGAGCAGCAGCCGCTTGCTCATGGGATAGATTTTAATCAGGCTGTCCAGCAGCGCGGGGTCGATCTGCTGCATGGACTTCATCTCCTTTCGCGGCCGGATGCAGGTCTGGTCCCTTGATTTTACCACACCCGGGGGCCGCAATCAACGATCAATCGAGAAATATCATAGCGTCCGCTTTTTACGAAAACGCCGCTGTCAGCGAAATCTGACAGCGGCCAATGTTCGATCAGAGCGCGGCCTTGGCGGTTTCCACCAGGGTGGCAAATGCGGCGGGATCGTTAATCGCCAGCTCAGAGAGCATCTTGCGGTTCATGTCCACGCCGGCCTTTTTGAGGCCGTTCATAAAGCGGGAATAGTTGATGTCATAGGGCTTCACAGCGGCGGAGATACGGGCGATCCACAGCTTGCGGAAGTCTCTCTTCTTGGCCCGGCGGTCGCGGAATGCGTAGTTGCCGGACTTCATGACGGCCTCTTTGGCCATCTTAAAGTGCTTGGATTTGCTGCCCCAGTAGCCCTTCGCCAGATTGAGGGTCTTATTGCGTCTTTTGCGCGTCATCATTGCGCCTTTTACTCTAGCCATTTATGTTATCCTCCTTGAAGTGTAAAGCGTATTGTTATTTGTAAGGGATCATTTCCTTGATTGCCGCCACGTTGGTCTTATCGGCATAGCCGCCATGGCGCAGACGGCGGGTCCGCTTGGTCTCCTTCTTGGTGAGGATGTGACTCTTGTACGCGCAGGCCTTTTTGACCTTGCCGGTCTTGGTCAGCTTAAATCTCTTTTTTGCACCGGAGTGCGTTTTGATCTTGTTAGCCATAATGGAAACTCCTTCCGTATAATAAAGGGTATTACTTACTCGCCTTGGGCCCCAGGAACATGGACATATGGCGTCCATCGAGCTTGGCATCCTTATCCACATTTGCGATGTCCTTGCACATCTCGCCGAACCGGACCAAAAGCGTCTTGCCAATGTCGGTGTGGGCCATCTCCCGGCCACGGAACCGAACCGTCACCTTGACACGGTTTCCCTCCTTCAAGAACTTCTGGGCGTTCTTGACCTTGACGTTGAAATCATTGGTGTCGATGCCGGGGGACATTCGGATCTCCTTGATCTCTGTCACGTGCTGGTTCTTCTTTGCCTCTTTTTCCTTTTTGGTCTGTTCAAAGCGGAACTTCCCGTAATCCATGATCTTGCACACCGGAGGGGTGGCGTTGGGCGCGATCTTCACCAGGTCCATACCCTGGTCGTAGGCCCTGCTGAGCGCGTCACGGGGAGACATGATACCAAGCTGTTCGCCGGTGGAACCGATCACTCGGACCTCCTTATCCCGGATGTCCTCATTGAGCTGATGGTCTTGTTTGCTGATGTGAAACACCTCCAATGAAAAATGCGGATGCCGCAGAGGCACCCGCACCAAGACGCAAATCAACAAGGACTACGTATCAGACCGTGTCGCTTTCGCTGACGGTGAGGGCGGGGCCGCCGCTCCTACTTCCTTTTTACCGGAGTATTTTAGCACAGTATTGCGCGCTTGTCAAGCGCGAATCCCGTTTTTTTGGGAGCCTTTTGTAGGCGGGACCCAGGGGCGTTTTTCCTGATATAGCTTGACACCGCTGTTTGATCTTGTATAATAATACCGGATATTTCGATCTCACAGATCGCTGCAAATCCCAGAAAAAGCGGACATCATTTTTAGAAAGGCAGAAGCCCTTGGAAATCAGGGCTTTCTGAATGGGTGATAATATGAAATTAGGTATTGTGGGCCTTCCCAATGTGGGAAAGAGCACCCTGTTCAACGCCATCACCAACGCCGGCGCGGAGGCGGCCAACTACCCCTTCTGCACCATCGACCCCAACGTGGGGATGGTGACGGTCCCCGACGAACGGCTGGAGGGCCTCCGGGATATGTACGAGCCCAAAAAGTTCACCCCGGCTGTCATTGAGTTCGTGGATATTGCCGGGCTGGTAAAGGGCGCCTCCAAGGGCGAGGGCCTGGGCAACAAGTTCTTGAGCCATATCCGCTCCACCGACGCCATCGTCCATGTGGTGCGCTGCTTTGAGGACGGCAACATCACCCATGTGGAGGGCAGCACGGACCCGCTGCGGGACATCGACATCATCAATCTGGAGCTGGTGATGGCGGACATCGAGATGGTGGAGCGCCGCATCGAAAAGGCCAAAAAGGCTGCCAAGGGCGACAAGAAATACATCCAGGAGGCGGAGATCTTCGAGGGCCTGCTGGAGCATCTCAACGAGGGCCGGACGGCCCGGACCTATGAGTGCTCGGAGGAGGAGCTGGCCGTGTTGCAGACCTCCGACCTGCTGAGCCTGAAAAACGTGATTTACGCCGCCAATCTGGACGAGGACAGCGTGGCCGATCCCGACGCCAACGGCTACTACCGCCAGGTGGCGGAGCTGGCCCGGCGGGAGGGCGCTCAGGTGCTGCCGATCTGCGCCAAGCTGGAGGCGGACATCGCGGAGCTGGACGACCCGGAGGAAAAGGCCATGTTCATGGAGGAGCTGGGGATCCGGGAATCCGGTCTGGACAAGCTCATCAAATGCTCCTATGCTCTGCTGGGCCTGATCTCCTTCCTGACGGCGGGCAGCGATGAGTGCCGGGCCTGGACCATCAAGCGCGGTACCAAGGCCCCGCAGGCTGCGGGAAAGATTCATTCGGATTTTGAGCGGGGCTTTATCCGCGCCGAGGTCATCGCCTATGCGGACCTGGCGGAATGCGGCTCCCTGGCCGAGGCCCGGTCCCGCGGCCTGCTCCGGTCCGAGGGAAAGGACTATGTGATGCAGGACGGCGATGTGGTGAATTTCCTGTTTAATGTGTGATAGGACCGACAAGGGCGTATTGCTGCGATGCAATACGCCTTTGCTTT
>CAZBOR010000157.1:0-3788 GCA_964493585.1 uncultured Oscillospiraceae bacterium | reverse complement strand
CGGCCTTGATGGTATTCACGCCCTTATCGCAGAATTCCTGCTTGATGTCGCGCATAATGACCTTGTAGCCGTTGGTCGCGGCGATCTGTGCAATCCCGGACCCCATCTGTCCGGCGCCAAGTACGGCAATCGTTTCAATAGCCATGGTATATCTACTCCTTTATGTATATTTTGATGTTATTATTATCTCAGGAAAATACGGAAATGTCAACTGTATATTTGCCTTCAGTTTCCACCGGGCAGTGCGGTTTTCCGCCCAGGCAGCGGGCGCTACAGGTCCATGGCCGCGTGATAGCCGTCAAAGATGGCCCCGTTGGTCTTGCCCACCTGATGGCAGTCCCCGATGACACGGATGACAGGCACATCCAGCGTCAGAAGCTCGCCAACCGGAACCGCCCTTTGGCCGAAGGCATAGATCTTGCTCTCGGCGGGGATCTGTACGGCGGCGCCGTCCTTGCCCTGGGCCTCCACGCCCTCCGGCGTGACCGCCGTGCAGCGGAGTCCCGTGCGGACATGGAGCGTCGGACACCCGGCAAAGCGCTGGAGCATGGCGACCCGGTGCATCCAGTTGGCGTCGGGGGCCACCTCGTCCTGCATCTCGATGATGGTCACGTCCCGGCCTGTCTCCGCCAGAAACAGGGCCGTTTCACAGCCCACCAGTCCGCCGCCCATGACGGCCACCGTCCGGCCCAGCGCGTCCAGATGGGTATAGGCGGTGGTGGCGTGCTGGGCCAGCTCGATGCCGGGAAGGGGGAATACAATGGGGGTGGACCCGGCGGCAATCAGCAGCGCGTCGGGCCGAACCTGGGCCACCAGCTCCGGCGTGACCGCCGTATGGAGACGAATCTCCGCGCCGGACCGCTCCGCCTGACGAATCAGGAAATCCTTGAGCCGCTTCAGATCGGATTTCAAGCTGTCATGATCCGTGAATTTCAGCAGGCCGCCCAGGCTGTCGCTTTTCTCTGCCAGGATCACCCTGTGTCCGCGCCGGGCCGCCGTAATGGCCGCCTGCATCCCGCCGGGGCCGCCGCCCGCCACCAGGACGGTTTTTCTCTGCGTGGCAGGGCGCTCCGTGGCGTTGAGCCGGAATTCATGGCCGGCCCTGGGGTTGACAGCGCAGGCAAACCGCGTCATGGTCTGCATCCCCGTCAGGCAGTCCAGGCACCGGAGACAGGGCCGGATGTCCTCTCCCCTTCCCTCGCGGGCCTTCTGCGGCAGTTCGGGGTCCGCGATGAGGCTCCGCACCATCGCCACGGCGTCCGCCTTTCCGGAGGCGATGACCTCCTCGGCCTCCTCCGGTGTGGTGACGGAGCCCACGGCCACCACGGGACATTTGCGGACGGCGGCCTTCACTGCCGCCGGATATTGCACATTCGGCATATGGGGCAGGAACATGGTGGGGTGCGTTCTGACGGCGAAATTGGGGTCCGTGTCCAGTCCCGCCGACACATGGATCAAATCCACCTTGTCCTCGATCATTTTGCAGAATTCCACGACTTCCTCGATGGAAAGGCCGCCCTCGATCAGCTCCGGGCCGACGCGGTATTCGATGGGGAACTTCGGTCCCACCGCCGCCCGGACACGGTCGATCACCATCAGCGGGAACCGGGCGCGGTTTTCCAGGGTCCCTCCAAACTCGTCGGTGCGGCGGTTCCACTTCGGGGAGAGCATCTGGCACAGCAGCCAGCCGTGGGCCCCGTGGAGCATCAGCATATCAAAGCCCGCCTGCTTGACCAGTCCGGCGGTCCCGGCATAGGCATCCGCAATTTCCTCCAGTTCCCGGACGGACGCTCCCTTTACCACGGTCCCGTTGGCCTTGACCTCGTCCACCGGTCCCAGAGTCTGGAAGCCCGTAACGGCGGAATTGGCAATACGGCCCCCGTGGTTGAGCTCCAGGGACGCCACGGCCCCATGCTGGCGGATGGCTCTTGCCACCTCGGACCACTTCTGGACCGTCCCGGCATTGACGATGGGATGGCGCGGCGTGGTGAAGCCCCGCTCCTCCACGGGCGTATCTCCCACCGTTACCTGGGCGGCCCCGCCTCTGGCCTTTTCCTCATAGTAGCCCACCATGGTATCCGTGGGACTGCCGTCGGGATCCAGGGCGCACATCATATTCGGCGCGGAGAGGATGCGGTTGCGGAAGGTCAGCGTACCCACCTGCAAGGGAGTGAAGAGATTTGGATATTTCATGGATGACACTCCTTCGGAAATTACTGCTCCGGCACGACGATTTTATGGGGCATATGCTCCGCCGTGTCGTAGGGTACGGGCGGCTCCGGCTCGTTGGCCGGATAGACGGCGGATTTGCTCCACTGCCAGAAATCCGGCGCGGTCTGGCCTGTCATGGGGTTCGTCCCGCCGGGCTTAGTCTGGTCCGGGTCGGGGTTGATGGGCTGCTCCGTCACCGACTCGCCCTCGGTCCAGGCGGTGTGGTAGCCGGTCTTGAACAGCGGGTAGAGCACCATGTGCCAGAGCTTCCACTGGCCGTCATCCTCCTTGATGAACTCCACCTCATATTTGGACCAGGCCCACATGGGGTCCGGCACCAGCTTGTCCGGCTCCTTGACGGGGTCCACGTTTTCCGGGTTCCGCAGAAACGTCTCATGGCCCGGCGAGATCCACACGCCCTTGGCGGTCTTGCAGTCGGCGGCCACCTCCAGCACCTCGGTGTCAAGCTGGTGCATGGTCATGATGCCGCGCAGCTTTTCCTCCATGCCGGGGTCGTCCCGGTCGCCGTGCTCCACCAGATAGCAGTGGGCGATGGCGTCATAGCCGATATACTGCCCGAAGGGGAATTTGAAGTAGCTGTCGGGCCGCTTGGCCCAGAGGGTCATGTAGTCCTTGTTGCGGAAGGCCGTGTGATAGTAGGAATAACGGCCCATGATGTTCCGGCAGGCCTGGGCAGCCTGAAGCCGCTCTACCTGTAATGTCAGTTCTTCCAGTGTCATTGTGTTTACCTCCTGATTCTGTAAAATGATATGATTTACGGAAAGCGGTGTTACAGCCGTCCGCCGTAGTCCACGACGATGTCCTGCCCGTTGATCCCGCTGGCCTCGTCGCTGGCCAGGAACAATATGGCGTAGGCCTGCTCGTAGGGGGAAAGACGGTGGTCAATGGTGCGGACATGGCTCCGGGCGGTGAGCGCCAGCATCTCCTCGTCCACGCCCACGAACTTCTCCGGGGAGAACAGGGGTGTTTCCGTGGAGCCGGGAGACACGGAGTTGACCCGGATGCCGGTGCCATAATATTGGATCGCCAGATTCTTGGTGAGGCTCAGGACCCCGGCCTTGGCTGCGGAGTAGGCGGCGCCGGCACAGCAGTACACGCCGCCGATCGAGGCGATATTGACGATGGCGCCACGATTTGCCGGGACCATATGCCGCAGCGCGGCCCGGCAGCAGCGCATCACGCCCTTGAGGTCCACGTCCTGCACGCGGTCCCAGAATTCGTCCTCCATTTTCAGCGTGGGCCTGTGGCAGTCGCCAATCCCGGCGTTGTTCACCAGGATGTCAATGCGGCCGAACAACTCCACGGTCCGGTCCATGACGTTGTCCACATCGGCGGTGACGGTGACGTCGCCGGGGATGTAGACGCATTTCCCGCCCTGGGCGGCGATCTCCTCCGAGACCCGGCGCAGCTCGTTTTCCCGCCGGGCGGTGATGACCACCGTGGCCCCCTCCCTGGCAAAGAGCTTGGCCGTGGCCTCTCCGATACCGGAGTTGCCGCCGGTAATAACTGCGATTTTTCCTTCCAAACGTGCCAAGAAAACCATCCTTTCTTTTTTC
>CAZBOR010000156.1:0-3965 GCA_964493585.1 uncultured Oscillospiraceae bacterium | reverse complement strand
GCGCGCAAAGCCTCGCGGCATCCGGTCCGGATACCGCGAGGCAAGCAGTTGATTGCGGTTTACTCCGCTTCCTCGGCGCTGGCAGCGTCCTGGATGGCGTCTGCGTGCTCCTTCTGGATGTCGGGGAACATGGAGAGCATCGGCTCCACGTCCCGGCCCAGGAGATGGCGGTCCAGATAGTTCCTGGTGCATTTTGCCACGATGGGAGACAGCACCAGCACGCCGATCAGGTTGGGAATCATCATCAGGCCGTTGAAGGTGTCGGAGATGTTCCAGGCCAGCTCTGCCTCCATGACGGACCCCAGCAGCACGATGATGACAAAGATCACGCGGTAGGGGATCACAGACTTTTCGCCGAACAGATAGCGGCAGGCGGTGGCGCCGTAATGGCTCCAGCCCAGCACGGTGGAGTAGGCGAACAGCAATATGGCGATGGCCACGAACGCGGAGCCGGCAACGCCGAACACCTGGGAGAATGCGTAGCTCATCAGGGAATTGGAGCCGACCTCCTCCCCCACGGCGGTGAGAAGTCCGGTGGACAGGTCGATGGCGTCGGAGCTGAGGATGGTCAGGGCGGTCAGGGTGCAGACAATGATGGTGTCCGCGAACACCTCAAAGATGCCCCACATACCCTGGCGGACCGGCTCCTTGACGTTGGAGCTGGAGTGGACCATGACGGAGGAGCCAAGACCGGCCTCGTTGGAGAATACGCCGCGCTTGAAGCCCATCTTCATGGCCAGGGCGATCCCGGCGCCGAAGCCGCCGCCGGCCACAGCCCGAACGGAGAACGCGCCCTTAAAGATGGCGACAAAGATGGCGGGGATCTTGGTCACATTCATGAAGATGATGACAAGGGTGCCGAGCAGATACAAAATGACCATAAAGGGGACGATTTTCTCCGTGGTGCTGGCAACGCGCTTGAGGCCGCCCAGGATGACAGCCGCCACCGCAACCACCAGGAAGATGCCCGTGGCGATGGTGGGAATGCCGAAGGCCGTTTCCACATTGGAGACCATGGAGTTGACCTGGCTCATATTGCCGATGCCGAAGGAGGCCAGCAGGCAGAAGAAGGAGAACAGGATCGCCAGCACCTTGCCGATGCCCTTGCAGCCCTTTTTCGAGCCCAGGCCGTCCCGGAGATAGTACATGGCGCCGCCGTGCCACTCGCCGTTTTCATCCTTGCGGCGGTAGAGGATACCCAAAACATTTTCGGAGTAGTTGGTCATCATGCCGAAGAAGGCGATGAGCCACATCCAGAACACCGCGCCGGGGCCGCCTGTGGCGATCGCGCCTGCCACGCCGACGATGTTGCCGGTGCCAACCGTGGCGGCCAGCGCGGTACAAAGGGACTGGAACTGGGAGATGGTCTTGTCCCGCGTATGTCCGGTGACGTGCTTGTCGCTGAAGATCGCGCCGATGGTGTTTTTCATCCAGTGGCCGATGTGGCTCACCTGGAAGAACCGGGTCAGGCAGGTCATCAGAATGCCCACAAAGCCCAGCAGGATCAGCGCAGGCCAGCCCCATACAAGGCCGTTTATGGTGTCATTGACTTTGGTAATTGCATCGATCATATGATTCACTCCTACGCAGGTGCAGCAAAAAATGGATAGGCGCAAAGGCCTATCCACGGGGCCTCTGTCCTTTTGCCTGAGAGATTACGGCCAGAGGCCGTTTGCACCTTCGGCACCCGAAACCGGGATTCTCCAGAGCGCGGTAGCGGCACAGTCGCTGGTGCTTCTGGGCCGGTCGTTCCGCACAGTATTGATTTGTCACACCCGAAAAATTGATGGCGTCATTGTAACATAACTATGAATAATATGCAAGAGAAAAATGCAAAAATTCTTTGAAAAATTGAAAATGATAATAATATAGCCAAATCGAGCGAATTTTGAAGATAAATCTTCAAAAAATCCGGGCCTGGATGAAACTCCAGGTCCGGATTCCTGCATTTATCAATAGCCCACCGCCGTGGAGCCGCCGTCGATGACGATGACCTGTCCGGTGGTGTTTTCGCTCCACTCGCTGAGCAGGTAGGCGGCCATGCCCGCGATCTCGTCGGGATCGGACAGCCGACCGGTGGGAACGCCGTTGGTCGGAGGCCCGCCGGGACCACCGGGACCACCGGGACCGCCGGGACCGCCGGGACCGGGCTTATCCGGGTCGGGGATATGGACGCCAGCGCCCTGGCTCATCACGCCGCCGGGAGCGATGGCGTTGCATCGGATACCGCTGGCGGCCCACTCCACCGCAGCCTGCATACTGAGCGCCACCACCGCGCCCTTGCTGGCGGAGTAGTGGGCGGAGCACATGGGCGGGGTCATGCCGCGAATGCCGGCCATGGACGCGATGTTGACAATGGCGCCGAACTTCCGGGGCAGCATGGACTGCTTGACGCACTGCTGCATCATAAAGAACAGTCCCTTGGCGTTGGTGTTCATGACCCGGTCCCACTCCTCGCTCTGGAGGTCCACACCGGCGCCGCCGGCCATGACGCCCGCCGCCTGGATCAGAAATCGTATCTCGCCCAGCTCCCGGCGAATCTGCTCTACCACGCCGGGGATCGCGTCCACGTCGGACACGTCCAGCGCATAAGCGCGGACCGTGCCGCTGTCCTTGAGCATCTCCGCCGCCCGCCGGATTTTTTCGGGATTGCGGCCGACCATGGCCACGACTGCCCCGCTTTCGGCCATGACCTTGGCGCAGGTGAAGCCGATCCCGGAGCCTGCGCCCGTGACCACGCAAACCTGGTTGTCAAAACGAATATCCATTGAATTACCTCCTGTTGTAAAGAATTCCGCATTTTCCGACTGTGTACAGCTCCGGAGCCTCGCCATCGGGCAGGGGCATATCCGCCTTGCCGGGTGCGATGGAGCCGTCCAAAGCGCCGTCCACCGCCGCCATCAGCGCCGGGATCACCGTCAGGGACAGAGGACAGGCGCCGTGACAGGGATATACCGTGTCAAAGCCGCCCAGCTTCATCAGCTTATCCAAAGTCCGGCGATAGCTGTGGATGTCCCGGTTGGCCCCGAACATGAATACCGGGCCATAGGACACGGTGTCCCCGGAGAACAGGATCCGGTTCTGCCGGTCCAGCAGACAGATGCTGCCGGGGGTATGGCCGGGCGTCTCGATCACCGAGAGGATGCGTCCGCCCAGGTCGAAGGAGGACGCCTCCGTGACGGGATGAAGCCGCGCCGTCAGCTCCGGACGGCCCTGACGGATGATGGAAAACTCCTCCGGATGGGCGTAGATGTCGGAAAACAGGCCGTCGTTGGCGGTGTGGTCCCCGTCGCCGTGGGTGTTGAGGACCAGCAGAGGCAGCTCCGTTACGGAGCGGACCAGACCCGGCAGGTCGCACTCCACCGCCCCGGTGTCCAGGAGCATGGCGCGCTGCTGGCCTAAAATGAGAAAGCAGCGGACAAATTCCTGGTCAATGCTGTAGACGCCGGAGCTGAGCCGTTTGATGGTGGTTTCCATGGGGCATACCTCCCTTATTTGAAATAGTCCACACCGGCCTGGAAAATAGGCTGGTATTTGTTGCCGCAGATGTTCTTTCCCACAAATTCTCCGGCGCGCTCCGTGTGGCCCATTTTGCCCAGGACCCGTCCGTCAGGGGACGTGATGCCCTCGATGGCCAGCATGGAGCCGTTGGGATTGTACTGAATGTCCATGGTGGGATTGCCCAGAAGGTCCGTGTACTGGGTGGCGATCTGTCCGCCCTCGATCAGAGAAGTCAGCATCTCGTCCGTGGCCACAAAGCGGCCCTCGCCGTGGGAAACGGGGATGTTGTGGAGGTCCCCCACCTGGCAATGGAGCATCCAGGGGGACAGCACCGAGGCCACCCGCGTGGTGGTATACCGGGACTGGTGGCGGCCGATGAGGTTGTAGGTCAGGGTGGGGCAGCTCTGGTCCATGGGGACAATTTCGCCGTAGGGTACCAGACCCAGCTTGATGAGCGCCTGGAA
>CAZBOR010000155.1:0-3969 GCA_964493585.1 uncultured Oscillospiraceae bacterium | reverse complement strand
CCTCCGCCCTGGCCTCCAAGGCCACCGGCTATCCCATCGCCAAGGTGGCGGCGAAAATCGCCCTGGGCTATACCCTCGACGAGATCAAGAACAGCATCACCGGAAAGACCTGCGCCTGCTTCGAGCCGGCCCTGGACTACTGCGTGGTGAAAATTCCCAAGTGGCCCTTTGACAAGTTTGTCCACGCCAGCCGGAAGCTGGGTACCCAGATGAAGGCCACCGGCGAGGTCATGGCCATCGACAACAGCTTTGAAGGGGCGCTGATGAAGGCCGTGCGGTCCCTGGAGCAGCACGTGAACTCCCTGCAGCTTGACAGTCTCAAGGGCCTGTCCGATGAGGAGGTCCGCGCCCGGCTGGAGCTGATCGACGACCAGCGGCTGTTTGTCATGGCCGAGGCCCTGCGCCGGGGCGTTTCCCCGGAGGAGATCAACCGGATCACCAAGGTGGACATCTGGTTCCTGGACCGCATCCAGGACATCGTGAACATGGAGCGCCGTATCGCGTCGGAGCCGCTGGACTACGCGCTGCTGCGGCAGGCCAAGGAAATGGGCTTCACCGACGCCTTCATCGGCGAGCTGTGCGGCAAGACCCACTTCGACATCAAGAATTTGAGAAACGAGATGAACATCCACGCCTCCTTCAAGATGGTGGACACCTGCGCGGCGGAGTTTGACGCGGCCACGCCCTACTACTACTCCACCTATGACGACGAAAACGAGGCCGAGGGGACGGAGGTCCCGAAAAAGGTCCTGGTGCTCGGCTCCGGTCCCATCCGCATCGGACAGGGCATCGAGTTTGACTTCTGCTCCGTCCACTCCGTGTGGAGCCTCAAAAAGCTGGGCTGCTATACCATCATCGTCAACAACAACCCGGAGACGGTTTCCACGGACTTCGATGTGGCGGACAAGCTGTACTTTGAGCCGCTGACGGCGGAGGATGTGCAGAACATCGTGGAGCTGGAGAAGCCCTGGGGCGCTGTGGTGCAGTTCGGCGGGCAGACCGCCATCAAGCTGACCCAGGACCTGACCAATATGGGCGTTCACATCCTGGGGACCGACGCCGAGGGCGTGGACGCCGCCGAGGACCGGGAAAAGTTTGACGAGATCCTCAAGGAGACCCACATCGAAAAGGCCGAGGCCGGTACCTGCTTCACCGCCGAGGACGGCAAGGAGATCGCAAATCGCATCGGCTATCCCGTGCTGGTGCGTCCCTCCTATGTGCTGGGCGGCCAGGGAATGCAGATCGCCTATAACGACAAGGACATCGAGGACTACATGGCCATCATCAATATGTACTCCCAGGAGCATCCCATTCTGGTGGACAAGTACCTCATGGGCCGGGAGCTGGAGGTGGACGCGGTCTGCGACGGCCGGGACATCCTGATCCCCGGTATTATGGAGCACATCGAGCGGGCGGGCATTCACTCCGGCGACTCCATCTCCGTATATCCTCCGGTGAAAATCGAACAGCGGCACCAGGAGATCATCACCGACTACAGCCGCCGTCTGGCCACGGCCCTCCATGTGGTGGGACTGGTCAACATCCAGTTTGTCATTTACAATGACAAGGTCTATGTGATCGAGGTCAATCCCCGGTCCTCCCGGACCATCCCCTATATCACCAAGGTCACGGGCGTGCCGATCATCGAGCTGGCCACCAGAGTGATGCTGGGCGAGAAGCTCCGGGACCTGGGCTACGGCACCGGGCTGTACCCGGAGGCCCCCTACTATGCGGTGAAGATGCCCGTGTTCTCCTTCTCCAAGCTCACCGACGTGGACACCTCCCTGGGGCCGGAGATGAAATCCACCGGCGAGGTGCTGGGAATCGACCAGAACTTCAACCAGGCGCTGCTGAAGGCCTTTAAGGGCGTGGGAATGCAGATTCCCAAGAAGGGCAGCAACATTCTGCTGACCGTCAAGGACGCGGACAAGCCGGAGATCCTCCCCATCGCCCGGAATATGGAGGACCTGGGAATGCACCTGTACTGCACTGCGGGGACCTATGAATATCTGCGGGCCCACGATGTGGAGTGCCAGAAGGTCAACCGTATTGCCGAGGGAAGCCCCTCCATTCTGGACATGATCGAAATCGGGATGATCGACATGGTCATCAACACGCCGGCCAACGACCGGAGCCACAACAAGGATGGCTTCACCATCCGTCGGTCCGCCACAGAGCGTTCGATCCCGGTGATCACGGCCATTGATACGGCCAGGGCCATGATTCAGGCCCGTGTCATGGGCCGCGCCAGCGAGCTAAGGGCTGTGGACGTGACGAAGATCAGCAAGTAGGAAATCAACACACGGCGAGAAACCTGAATGGCTTCTCGCTCCGTGTTTTCATAAGATGAAAGGAGAATGCAGGATGGATCATCAGATGGTGGTCGTGCTGGACTTCGGCGGCCAGTACAATCAGCTCATAGCCCGCCGGGTCCGGGAGTGCAGCGTGTACTGCGAGGTCAAGCCCTATACCACGCCCCTGGAGGAGCTGCGGGCCATGAATCCCATTGGCTTCATTTTCACCGGCGGACCGGGCAGCGTCTATGAGGAGAACGCGCCCCACTGTGACCCGGCCATCTTTGAGATGGGGGTCCCGGTGCTGGGCATCTGCTACGGCTGTCAGCTCATGGCCCACACCCTGGGCGGAAGGGTCGCGGCGGCCCAGGCGGATACCGCCAGGGAATACGGCAAGACCAGAACCTACTACGACACGAATTGCAGACTGTTCCGGGGACTGCCCCAGGAGGGCATCTCCTGGATGAGCCACGGAGACTATATGTCCAAGGTGCCGGAGGGCTTTGCTCTGGCGGCCCACACCGATATGTGTCCCACGGCGGCCATCTGCGACGAAGCCAGAGGCTTCTACGGGGTACAGTACCACCCGGAGGTGAACCACACGGAGAACGGCACCGGCATGATCCGCAACTTCCTCTACGAGGTCTGCGGCGCTGTCGGCGACTGGACCATGGGCGATTACTGCAAAACCGCCATCGCGTCCATCCGCCGGAAGGTGGGAAACGGCAAGGTGCTGCTGGCCCTGTCCGGCGGCGTGGATTCCTCCGTGGCGGCGGCGCTTCTGGCTGAGGCGGTGGGGGACCAGCTCACCTGTGTGTTTGTGGACCACGGCCTGATGCGAAAGAACGAGGGCGACGAGGTGGAGGCCGCGTTCTCCAAGTGGCGCATCCACTTTGTCCGGGTGGACGCCGAGCAGCGGTTCCTCAGCAAGCTGGCGGGCGTTACCGAGCCGGAGCAAAAGCGCAAGATCATCGGAGAGGAGTTCATCCGCGTCTTTGAGGAGGAGGGAAAGAAGATCGGCTCCGTGGACTATCTGGTCCAGGGGACCATCTATCCCGATGTCATCGAATCCGGCGCCGGGGACGCCGCCGTCATCAAGAGCCATCACAACGTGGGCGGTCTGCCGGACTATGTGGATTTCCGGGAGATCATCGAGCCGCTGCGGATGCTGTTCAAGGACGAGGTGCGCCAGCTGGGACGGGAGCTGGGTCTGCCGGAATATCTGGTGATGCGCCAGCCCTTCCCCGGTCCCGGTCTTGCCATTCGCATCATCGGGGACATCACCAAGGAAAAAGCCGACACCCTGCGGGACGCCGACGCCATCTTCCGGGAGGAGATCGCCAACGCGGGCCTGGATACCCAGATCAGCCAGTATTTCGCGGTGCTGACCAATATGCGCTCCGTGGGCGTCATGGGCGACGGCCGCACCTATGACTACACGCTGGCGCTCCGGGGCGTCACCACCTCAGACTTCATGACCGCAGATTGGGCCAGGATCCCCTATGAGGTGCTGGATAAAATCTCCGTGCGTATCGTCAATGAGGTAAAGGGAATCAACCGCATCGTATATGATATTACCAGCAAGCCGCCGGCAACGATAGAGTGGGAATGAAATTCAATTCGGCAGAAACCCAGTTGTATCAAGGCTTTGCGGGTTCTGAAAGGCTCTTTTGAT
>CAZBOR010000154.1:0-4018 GCA_964493585.1 uncultured Oscillospiraceae bacterium | reverse complement strand
GTCACGGAATAGTTTTTCACAAAAGGAATTGCAAATGCGGCAAAAACCGGGTATAATATCTTAATCCATGACTTTGGAAAGGATGTTTTTTGACATGGCGGACATTTATGAGGAAAGCTCCAACTTTATCCATAGCTTTGTGGCCCAGGACATCGCGCCCGGAGGCCGGTACGAGGGTATGACGGTCCACACCCGGTTCCCGCCGGAGCCCAACGGCTATCTGCATATCGGCCACTGCAAGGCGCTTTGCATTGACTTCGGCACGGCGCTGAAGTTCGGCGGCATCTGCAATCTCCGCATGGACGACACCAACCCCGCCAAGGAGGACACAGAATATGTTGACGCCATCCAGGAGGACATCCACTGGCTGGGCTTTGACTGGGGCGACCGGTTCTTCTACGGCTCAGACTATTTTGAACAGACCTATCAGTACGCCGAGGAGCTGATCCGGAAGGATCTGGCCTATGTCTGCGAGCTGACCCCGGAGCAGTTCAAGGAGTACCGGGGCGATCTGACCCATCCGGCGGTCTCCCCCTATCGGGACCGGCCCATGGAGGAGAGTCTGGACCTGTTCCGCAGGATGCGGGCGGGCGAGTTCCCGGAGGGCAAGTACACCCTGCGGGCCAAAATCGACCTGGCATCCGGCAACATCAATCTGCGGGACCCGGTGCTCTACCGGATACGCTATATCGAGCACCACCGGCAGGGAACATCCTGGTGCATCTTCCCCATGTACGATTTCGCCCATCCCATCCAGGACGCCCTGGAGGGCATCACCCACAGTCTATGCTCCCTGGAGTATGAAAACCACCGGCCCCTTTACAACTGGGTGGTGGAGCATCTGTCCCTTCCCTGCAAACCCCGGCAGATCGAATTCGCCCGGCTGAACATCAATTACACGGTAATGTCCAAGCGGAAGCTCCGCCAGCTCGTGGAGGAGGGCCGTGTGTCCGGCTGGGACGACCCCCGGATGCCCACCCTCTGCGGTCTGAGGCGGCGGGGCTATACCCCCAAATCCATCCGCAGCTTCTGTGACCGCATTGGCGTTTCCAAGGTCCATTCCGTCGTGGAGTACGCCTTCCTGGAGCACTGTCTCCGGGAGGACCTCAACGAGACCGCTCCGCGGGTCATGGCGGTGACGCGGCCCATCCTTCTCACCATCACCAACTATCCGGAGGGAAAGACGGAGCTGTTTGAGATCGAGAACAACCCCGGCCATCCGGAGGACGGCGCCCGGCAGGTGGCCTTCTCCCGGAGCCTGTATGTGGAGGCAGACGACTTCCTGGAGGTCCCGGTACCCAAGTACAAGCGGCTCTATCCCGGCGGCCCTGAGTGCCGGCTCAAGGGCGCATATCTCATCCGCTGCACCGGCTGCGTCAAGGACAGCGACGGCAATATCACGGAGGTCCTGTGCGAATACGACCCGGACTCCCGTGGCGGCGATCCCGCCGACGGCCGCAAGGTCAAGGGCGCAACCCTCCACTGGGTCGATGTGGGGACCGCCGTGGACGCGGAGGTGCGGCTCTATGACAACCTGTTCTCCGACCCGGACCCTGACGCGCCGGGAAAGAACTTCCTGGACTGTCTGAACCCGAACTCCCTGACCATCGTACCGGGGGCCAAGGCGGAGGCGTCCCTGGCCTCGGCCAAGGCCGGAGACAGCTACCAGTTCATGCGCCTGGGCTACTTCTGCGCGGACAAGGACTCCACCGAAGCGCATCTGATCTTCAACCGCTCCGTAAGTCTCAAGGACAGCTTTAAGCCCAAAAAATAAATCCTACTGTTTTGCACTTCGAGCGGGTCCCCGCTCCATGGAGGTCTTTGCTTTGAAACGGATGCTGTTTTTTGTAAACCCCACCGCCGGGCGGGAGGAGATGCGCTTTCAGCTCATGGATGTGCTGTCCCGGTTCACCGCGGCGGGCTATGACGTGCTGTGCCATCCCACCCAGAAGCCCCAGGATGTGACGGAGGTGATCGCCCGGTCCGGACAGGATTATGACATCATCGTCACCTGCGGCGGCGATGGGACCCTCAACGAGACCGTCACCGGCCTGATGCAGCTGGAAAATCGTCCCCTGCTGGGCTACATTCCGGCGGGGACCGTCAACGATTTCGCCACCAGCCTGCATATCCCCAAGACCATCCCGGAGGCCGTCTCCACCATCATCGACGGCGTCCCCTTCGCGGTGGATATGGGCGGCTTCAACGGAAAATATTTCACCTATGTGGCGGCCTTCGGCGCTTTCACCAAGGTCAGCTACGCCACGCCCCAATCCAGCAAGCAGGCCCTGGGCCGTGCGGCGTATATTCTGGAGGGCGTGCGCTCCCTGACGGACATACGGCCCATCCATGTGGTTGCCGAAGCGGGCGACACCGTCATCGAGGACGATGTGATCCTGGGCATGGTCACAAACGCCACCTCCGTGGGCGGCTTCAAGGCCCTGGACGATTCCATTGTGAAGATGGACGACGGCCTCAACGAGCTGATTATGGTCCGCGCCCCCAAGGTTCTGGCGGATTACAACGCCATTATCGGCAGCCTGATCGCCAGGGATTTCAAGCCGGACCATTTTCACATTCTCCAGTCGGATCTGGTGACGCTGCACTTTGAACAGCCGGTCCCCTGGACGCTGGACGGGGAATACGGCGGCGACACGGATTCCGCCGTTATCACCAACATCCCCACGCCCATCCGAATCATGGTCCCCGGGGAGTAGCCAGCGCCGCGCGTGGGCAGTCCCCTCCCCCATGCTTTCTGTACGTTAAGGCAAACATATGCTATCATGATAGGGAAAAATACTTCGGAGGTCTTTATGATGGAACTGGAAGAAATGAATCTGAAAAACGGCTCGGTGCTGGTGTCCGTCACCGGATATGGCGGGGAATCGGATTTTTACGCCATGTACGACATTATTAAGGAGCTGCTTTCGCCGGAGTACGCCACCTACGGCGTGGACAGTATGTGCGTGGACGGCTCCTTCCGCAAGGACGGCATTCTGGTGCGTATGAGCAGCGAATGTGTCACCGACTGCTGTTGCTTCCACTACGACGCGAAAACAATGCCGGAGGCCGACATAGAGAAGGTCCGGGGCTGGATCGGGGCCGTCACGGAGGAGCTGCACCGGCGGCTGCCAAGATAAACCGGAGCGCGCGCCCGAATGTCCGGCGGCCTAAGCCAATAGAAATCGCGAAAAAGGATTGCATTTCGCATAATTTGTGCTACAATATAGATAGTCAAAAAGCGCCACGGCGCTGAACTTAAGAAAGGAATGATTCCAATGGCAAAGACAATCATTACCGCTGCCCTGACCGGTGCCGTCACCCCTGCTGGTTACGACATCCCCGAAACCCCCACTGAGATCGCCGCCTGCGCTTATGAGTGCTGGAAGGCTGGCGCTTCTGTGGTACACCTGCATATGCGTGACGACGCCGGCGCCGGCGTCATGGACCCCGTGAAGTTCTATGAGACCGTCAAGGCCATCCGCTCCTACAAGGACTGTGATGTGATCGTGAACTGCACCTCCTCCGGTGACAACCGCGTCTCCGACGACTCCCCCTATGGCAACGCCATGCGTATGCTCCACCACAAGAACGTCCCCGGCATCGAGATGGGTACCTTTGACGCCTCCTCCTTCAACTGGGGCATCCCCGGCGGCGTGTTCCACAACAGCCCCACCATGCTCTCCACTCTGGGTACCCTGTACTTAGAGAAGGACATCAAGCCTGAGTTCGAGATTTTCGACTTCGGCGCGCTGCGTGCCGTGGGCATCTATTGGAAGAAGGGCTTTGTGAAGGCTCCTCTGCACTTCCAGTTCTGCCTGGGCGTTGTGGGCGGCATGGACGCCACGCCCCATGACCTGCAGGTTCTCATCGACGAGATGCACAAGCTCCAGGCCGAGGGCAAGCTCCCCGCTGAATGCACCTGGTCCGGCTTCGGCATCGGCAAGGGCCATCTGCCCGTTATGTTCTCCTGCATCGCCAACGGCGGCCACATCCGTGTGGGCATGGAGGACAACGT
>CAZBOR010000153.1:0-4068 GCA_964493585.1 uncultured Oscillospiraceae bacterium | reverse complement strand
CTCGGTGTTGCCCGTCTCACTGACGAGAATATCCACGAAGTCCTCGCGGATCATGGGATATTTCAGGCGGTCATAGGCATAGGTCTTATCCCGCTCACAGTAGCCCAGCAGGGACATGGTGGTCTTGCGCTGGGGCGTATACTCCTTGCCCCTGGCCTTGATGACCCAGCCGGCGGGATCGTCGTCCGTCAGCACAATGGGACGGACCCGGCGAATGACGCCGTCAATGGTGTGCAGGGTCATGGGGCCGCCCACGCAGACGCTGTGGGTGATACGCTCCCGCTTGCTGTCGGAACGCATAGGTATTTTTTCCATATCGCGCAGTCCTCCTTACTTCACTTCTATCATCTGACGGGCATAGTCGGAATTGGGGTCGATCTCCACCATGGTGCCGACATATTTGCCGTCCTTCCGCTCAAAGCACCGCATATCGAAGTCCTCGATCACGGGGATCCAGAACACGCGGCCGTCCGGCCCCTGGTAGTGCTTCCCCATGTGGAACCGGTGCTGCAGCATCTGCACGTCGCCGCCGGGGGCAGAGGCGCATTTCCGGGCCTCGGCATAGTGCAGGTTCAGGAAGGTGGGGTCCACGACGCCGTACTTTTCCATCCGCATGGGGCCGATGTCCTTCCAGTCCTCCGGCATGGAGCGAATGGTCTCCACGATGGCGTCATACACATCGGTGCCGGGCATTCCGCAGCCCTCGAAGCCCTCGTACCAGACCCGGAAGGCATTGATATGCTCGCTGGGATGGTCCTTCAGAATGTCCCGGACCCGCTGGGCCAGCTCCTCCTTTTCCATGGTGACAAGCCCCTGGGGGAGCCGGAGCACATATTTCTTGACAAGATCCATAGCTCTTCCTCCTAATTATCGGATCACATACTGACCCTTCAGCGCTTCCATATCCGCAGCCGTTCCGGTCCCGCGGCTGTCTCCGTAGCCGTAATTCCAGTCCACGGGCAGGTCCACGGCCTTGGTCAGCGCCGGCTTTCCCAGCGCAACGCCGGTCCCCGCGTACTGTTCCCGGAGCTTCCGCTCAGCCAGGACCACCGCCTCCGCCTCGCTGTCCGCCACCACGGAACAAACGGCCTTGGCGCAGGAGACATACAGCGGCTCTGTGGGCTTTTCCAGCTGCTTCTTCTGGGCCTCGTAAAAATATTTTTTCATACTGTCCCCTCCCTCACAGCATCCGCACATCGGGGATACAGCCCGCGTTGATCCACGGGTCATACTTCGCCATGAAATTTGCGTCGTCGCCGGTAAACGGGAGCTGTCCCAGCTCCGACGGGTGGACCCACTGAAATTCGGTATAGGTACCCGTCACAGGGTCCGCCTGCCACTTGTTCACCGCCTCATAGTAACAGTGGTAATCGCACTTGGTGTGGGTATTGTGGGTGATATTGCCGCAGTAGATATGCTCCACATAGCCGTCCTTGGGACTCTTGTGTCCGATCATGGCCATCTTTCCGGCCACGACCTGGATGCCCAGGGTCTCCCACGCCACCCGCTCGGCGGCCTCCGCCTCCGTCTCATTGGTGTGGACGCTGCCCTTGGGAAATTCCCATTCGCCATTTTTGTTCTTACATACCAGCACATCCCCGGTGGGCCCGGCGTGATGCTGGATCAGCACAGAGATTTCCGTCATGCTTTCCTACCTCCCGATCAAAGCGTATACTGATGGTCTTCCATCTGGTAGCCCTCTGCCTCAAGCTGTGCGCCTACACGCTCGCGGAACTGGCGCACAGTCTCCTGCGTTACATCGCGGTCGATCCGCCTGACCTCCACGCCGTCCTCGCAGACGCTGGCCCACTCCCGAAAGCCGCCGCGTGTGCTCCGACATACAAACTTATAGGTTTTCATGTTCAGCCCCCTTGTCATCCTTGTTTTCCGGCGCATCCTGCCAGCTCATAAAATCCTGGTCCTCAGCGGGAAGCTGTCCGGTTGCATCCAAATACGCAATAATGCCCCGTTCCGCCGCCACCATGACGCCCATGAGGTTCATGCCCGGCTTCGGTACGATTTCAAAAAGCTGGTCCGCCACAGCGGTCAGGTTTTTGAGCATCGCGGTATTCCGTTCATTGATTTCCCACGCCTTCCGCCGTCCCTCCTCCGCATCCATCTTGTGGATGAAGCACTGGTAGGCGTCGCGGAAAATGAACACATACATGATCTCCATCTGGGACAGTACCGCCACGATGTTTCCCTCGTTCAGCGCCGCCAGGAGCTTTTCGCCGTCCTTCTCCAGAAGCTGGAGCTGGATGTCGCCGCTGTGGTCCTCCCGCCGGTCCCTGTCTCTGCTGTTGCGTGCTTTCATTTCCTCGCCCATTGGATACTATCGCCCCGCTTTCATACAAATCGGAAAGTACAAGCCGTCAGGACACGCTCTCTTACAGCTATATTCTAAACCATAGAATCCTTCCAAAGTCAACAGAAAATTTTATGAAATTTTGTGACCGCCGTGCGTCTGTCCCTCTGACCTTTCAAAAAATCATTGATATTTCAAGGCTTTTTGTTTTTTATCACAACTGAAAAGTTGTGGCCTCCTCTTCAATATGTGTTTTCCAAATCGGCCTTCGTCTGATAAGATATATCCGGGTGGGAAACACGAAACGCCCTGTTTCTCCCCTACATACGCAAAGGAGGACCTTTTATGACAACTGATCTGACGACAGGCAGAGTCCCAAAGGTCATTCTGACCTTCTCCCTGCCCCTGCTGCTGAGCACCATGCTTCAGCAGTTCTATAATATTGCGGACAGCATGATCGTTGGCCGCTTCACCGGCGCGGCGGGCCTGGCGGCCATCGGCGCGGCCTATCCCGTGACGCTGTTCTTCGTGGCCATCGCCACCGGCGCCTCCATGGGCTGCTCTGTGGTGATCTCCCAGCTCTTCGGCGCCGGGAGAAAGGACCTGCTGCACCGGGCCGTGTTCACCGCCCTGATCTCCCTGGCCGTGCTGGGTCTGGTGCTGTCCCTGGCGGGCATCGCCCTCAGCGGGGCCCTCATGCATCTGCTCAACGCCCAGGACGACATCTTCCCCAACGCCAGGCTGTATCTGGCCATCTATGCCGCCGGCGTGCTGCCGATGCTCATCTACAATGCCGCCAACGGCGTGTTCACAGGGCTGGGGGATTCCAAGCTGCCGCTGTATCTGCTGCTGATGTCCTCCGTGCTCAATGTGATTCTGGACTACATCGCCGTCCGGTTCCTGGGCTGGGGCGTGGCAGGCGCGGCCATCGCCACCTCCTTCTCCCAGCTCGTGGCGGCGGTGCTGGCGGTGTGCATCCTGATCCGGCGCATCCGCATCATCACCGCAGGCACGGAGCGGCGCTATTTTGACCGGATGATCCTGCTGGACATCTCCAAGGCCGCCGTCCCCTGTATCCTCCAGCAGAGCTGCGTGGCCCTGACGCACACCATCGTCCAGAGCATTCTCAACACCTATGACACCACCGTGATCGCGGGCTATGAGGCCGCCTCCAAGCTGCACAATTTCGCCTACATGGGCCTCAACACCATCGGGACCGCCTTCGCCTCCTTCACCGCGCAGTGCTACGGCGCGAAAAAGCACAAGCGCATCTGGGAGGGCTTTCGCACCACGATCATCATCTGTCTCGCCATCACCGCGGTCATCATTCTCCTGTTCCAGCTTCTCCCCGCCCAGCTCATCAATCTGTTCATCGACGGCAAGGCGGAACCTATGGTCATCGAGGCGGGAACCAACTACCTCCGCATCATCTCCCCGGTGTACAGCATCATCTGCTTCATCATCGCCGCCGGCGGTCTGCTCCGGGGCATGGGCCGCAGCTTTGCGTTTTTCGTGGAGACCCTGCTGGAATTTGCCGTGCGCGTCACCATGTGCTTCGTGCTGACCAGAGTGCTCGCCAGCTACACCGGCCTCCTCTGGGCCTGGTACTTCGGCTCCTCCTTCGGGTTCCTGATGTGCGTGGGTCTCAGCGTCCAGACCTATCGAAAGCACCGCGCAGACACATAAAATACAGGTCCCAGAGCTTCCGGCTCTGGGACCTGTTTGATTCTCCGATTGTCAGCGCTCCGGCTCCGCATCCTCCA
>CAZBOR010000152.1:0-4170 GCA_964493585.1 uncultured Oscillospiraceae bacterium | reverse complement strand
TTCCTCCTGGATGCGCTGCTGCTCCGCCTCTTTTTTCCGCAGGTACTCCGCCTTCTGGCGGGCCTCCTCGGCCTTGGCGTTGCTGCCCTTGTAGTCGTCCAGCTTCTCAAACGCTTCCACCAGCTCCTGGGCTTCTTCGCTGCTCTCCGCCTCCGTCAGCTCCGTACAGAGCTGCCGGTATTCCCGGTCCAGCTCCGCCAGGCGGAGCTCCTCCGCCTTGGCCCTGGCCTCCCGTGCCTTGTCCGCGCTGTTTTTGTGGCCGCCCAGAGCCTCGAATTCCTCCGCCAGCTCCAGCGCCTCCTCGCAGTCCCTGATCTTGTTGAGCGTGGTGCAGAGCTCCTGGTATCTCTGGTCCAGCGCCTCCAGCCGCAGACGCTCCTGGATCTGGCTCTCCGCCGCCCGGAGCTGCTGCTGGGTGGCCAAATCGCCGTATTTCAGCGCCCGGTTGTAGCTGCCGCTCTTGGCCAGGGATTTCTTCTGCTCCGCCAGCTCCTTCACGGAGGTACAGCTCCGCTCGATCAGCAGCTTGCCCAGATGGGCCTGGCCGTTCTCCGGGTCCCGGTTCAGGGCCTGCTCCAGCATCTTGTCGGCATCCGACCACTTCTTGTCCTCGATGTACATCAGGGCGCGCTTTACATAATTCTCCGCCGTGACCTTGCCTTCCCCGCTGTCACCGCCGCCGGACGGCTGCTGCTTCTTCGGGCGGACCACACGCTCGATGCCGTAGAGAATATCCTGCATGAAGGATATTTCGCTCATGTCGCGGCCCTCCAGCTCCCTCAGTCCGTCGGGGAGCTGATTGGGGTTCATGCCGCTGACGCAGGGGACCAGGATCTTCGTCTTGTCGGTCCGCCGCAGATTGAGAAAGCGGCTCCACTCATTCCTGACCCAGGGAGAGCTGAAATTCTCCGGAGTGGTGCCCACCACCAGCATGACCTTGGCGCTGTTCAGAGCCGCAAAGATGTACGGCTCCCACTCCTGGCCCATGTGCTCCTCCTTCAGCGTGATGCGGGAGAAGAACACCTTGTAATTCCGCTTCACCAGCTCGTTGTAAAGGTCCTGGGCCAGCACGGAATCCTGGGTCCGCTTTCCGGTCTTGTCGTCGGTATCCTTAAAGCAGATAAAGATGTCGAAGGGCTTTTCCTTGGCGGAAACCTCCAGAATCCCCTGCTGGATGGCGTGGATGCGCTTGATCTCCTCCTGATACAGGGCCTTCTGGTCCCCGTTGGCATATTTCAGCGCGGCCTTGTAGTCCGGGTCCTCCAGCACCGACGTGTAGCTGACCCGGTCGCAGGTGGGAATACGCTCCCCGGTGCGGTGATCCTGCTGATAGTTGATGCCGTAACGGCTGAGCATCATACACCAGTGGGCCTCCGCGTCCTCCGGGTCCTCCTTGACGATCTCGCCGTACTCCTTCAGCGCCTGGTCGAACTCATACACCCGCCGGAAGTGGTTGCCCCGGTTAAAGGCGTCCGTCCGCCGCTCGTCGGTAACTGCGGGCAGCGTGACGACAGAGCCGCAGCTATCGCAGACGCCGACAGACCGCCCCTCCTCAGGCAGAATGTTGCCGCCGCACATTTTACATTTCAATACCGCCATGGCCTTCATCTCCTTTTGAACTCTTTACCCATTCCTCACCAGCCCCATACCACAAGATATATGCGGATGGCTTCGGCCGATAACTAGATTTATTGTACTATATCCCTCCGCCTTTTTCAACAAATTTTGCGCGAAAAGCCCCCTGTTTTTTGTGACAGGGGGCAAACCTTGGGCGCGCCGCCGGGCCGGCGGCGCGCCCATACCAATCATAAATCCTTTATGGCAGCCTTCATTTCCCGGACATACCGGGAGACCACCGGGACACTGTCGCGGCCATACTGGGCGATGAGCCGGACAATGGCACTCCCCACGATGACCCCGTCGGCCAGGGCCGCCATGTCGCGGGCCTGCTGAGGGGTGGAGATCCCGAACCCGATGGCGCAGGGCGTATCCGTTTCCTGACGGGCCAGCGCGATGATCCCGCCAATGTCGCCGCTGATCTCGCGCCGCACCCCGGTGACGCCCAGAGAGGACACGCAGTAGAGGAACCCCTCTGCCTCCCTGGCGATGGCCCGCGCCCGGTTCTGTGAGGTGGGCGCCACCATGGACACCTGGGTGATGCCGTACCGCTTCATCACCTCCCGGAATTCCTCCCGCTCCTCAAAGGGGACGTCCGGCAAAATCAGACCGTCCACGCCCGCCTCCCGGCACCGGGCCATGAACCGCTCCGCCCCGTAGCCGAACACGGAGTTTCCGTAGCCCATGAAAATCAGCGGGATCTTCACATCCTCCCGGAGGCGTTTTACCATGTCAAAGAGCCGGTCCACCGTGCAGCCGCCGTCCAGCGCCCGCTGGCTGGCCTCCTGGATCACAGGTCCCTCGGCAATCGGGTCGGAGAAGGGGACGCCGATCTCGATGATGTCCGCTCCGGCCTCCGCCATGGCCCGGACCAGCTTCTCCGTGGTCTCCACGTCCGGGTCCCCGCCGGTGAGAAACGGGATGAACGCCTTTCCATGCTGAAATGCCGCCGTGATCTTATTCATAGATTTCTACCCCCTTGTATCTGGCGATGGCCGCCACGTCCTTGTCTCCCCTGCCGGAGACATTGACGACAATGATCTGCTCCCCGGTCATCTCTCTGGCCAGCTTTGTGGCATAGGCGATGGCATGGGCGCTCTCGATGGCGGGAATGATGCCCTCTGTCCGGGCCAGATACCCGAAGGCCTCCACCGCCTCGTCATCGGTGACGGGGACATATTCCGCCCGTCCCTGCTTCCACAGCATGGCGTGCTCCGGCCCGATGCCGGGATAGTCCAGGCCTGCGGAAATGGAGTATACCGGCGCGATCTGCCCGTATTCATCCTGGCAGAACAGGGACTTCATGCCGTGGAAGATCCCGACCCGGCCCGTGGCGATGGTGGCCGCAGTCTCCGCCGTGTCCACGCCCCGGCCCGCCGCCTCGCAGCCGATGAGCCGCACCTGCGGGTCCCGCACAAAGTCATAGAAGGCGCCGATGGCGTTGCTGCCGCCGCCCACACAGGCCACCACCGCGTCCGGGAGCCGGCCCTCGGCCTCCATAAGCTGGGCGCGAATCTCCTCCCCGATGATCTTCTGGAAATCCCGGACAATGGTGGGGAACGGGTGCGGTCCCATGCAGGAGCCGATGACATAGTGGGTGTCGGCGATCCGCGTGACCCACTCCCGCATGGTCTCGTTGACCGCGTCCTTCAATGTCCGGGTGCCGCTCATAACCGGATGGACCTTGGCCCCCAGCAGCTCCATGCGAAACACGTTGAGCGCCTGACGCTTGGTGTCCTCCTCGCCCATGAACACCTCGCACTCCATATCCAGCAGCGCCGCCGCTGTCGCCGTGGCAACGCCATGCTGCCCCGCGCCCGTTTCGGCAATCACGCGGGTTTTCCCCATCTTTTTCGCCAGCAGGACCTGCCCCAGCGCGTTGTTGATCTTGTGCGCGCCCGTATGGTTGAGATCCTCCCGCTTGAGATAGATCTTCGCGCCGCCCAGGTCCTTCGTCATCTTCTCCGCATAGTACAGCAGCGAAGGCCGGCCCGCGTAGTTGTTCAGCAGGTCTGTCAGCTCCCGCCGGAACGCCGGGTCCCGGCTGAATTTCTCATAGGCGGTCTCCAGCTCCTCCAGCGCCGCCATCATGGTCTCCGGGGCATACTGGCCGCCGTAGTCTAAAAATCGTCCCTTGCTCATAAAAATCCTCCTGTTGCCGTGGCAAAACAAAAAGCCTCCGTCCTAATCTCTTAGGACAGAAGCCAAGCTCCTGCGGTGCCACCTAATTTGATGCGATGCATCCACTCTGCGCGTACCATCATACGCCTGCCATGATAACGGACGGCAACCCCGTTGGGCATTACTGAGCCATAGGCCGTTCTTCCCACCCTCCTGAATCCATTCGGCATCCCTGTCACCGCTGCGTTCCCACCCCCGGCAGCTCTCTGGACGGACCATGCAGATGCGTACTATTTTCAGTCGTCAGTTTTGCATTTCCTCCATTATACGCATCGGGCCTCCGAATGTCAAGCCTTTTTTACGCTATGAAATGCCAAAAATGACAGCGCCGCAGGACCCCGTTGCCCTGCGGCGCATATGCTTCCGGAATAC
>CAZBOR010000151.1:0-4202 GCA_964493585.1 uncultured Oscillospiraceae bacterium | reverse complement strand
TTTGTTAAAATGCTCTTGTGGAGGATGCTCGGACATGAATTATCACCCGCTCACACAAACTCAATACAGCCCGGAGCTGCTGCAAGCAGAATACAAGGCGGGCCGGGAAATCGGAAAGCTCCGGCTGGGCGAGAACGATCTCTTTTTCCGCAGCGGTCTCAAAACATATTTTATACCGTACTCCGAGATCAAGCGGTGCTTTCGGCGGGTTATGATGATCCCGGCAAAGCTCTGCTGCGGCAAGGGGGCGCTGCCGGTGGAAAACCTGGTGATCTGTGACGAGGAAAAGGAGCTGGCACAGATTCAGCTCCCCGGTCAACAGGCCGCAAGGGTACTGATGGAGGAGTTAAAGCAGCGTATTCCCGCGGCGGACTTTCGTCCCCTGCCGGCGCAGGAGCCGGAATAACGCGGGGCAGGGATGCGGTCTGTAGGAGAGAACATATATGACAGCTTCAGAAATGACGGACAAGGTACTGAGATCCTATCAACGCTACTATGACATCAAGCGCGGCGAGGACGTCGCGCCGCCCTTCGCGGCGGAGGCCGAGTTTCACACCCATGACGAGCAGTATATGCTGGTCAGAAGCGCGAAGCTGGCCGAGCAGGAATCCAATGAATATGTCTTTTTCGCAAACGAAGCCCAGCTTGACGCTGACAGGCTGACCCTGCTGGACGAGCGGGCATGGAACGAGGGACTTTCCCGCGTCAATCCCCACGGTTTCCATAGAAATACCGACGTTACGCTGGTCATCATCGCGGAAAGCGTCTCCGGGGAGGCTGCTCCCCTCATCAAAAAACTCCATCATTACCAGAGCTACCGCTGGGGGCTCCGGGGATGGAGCAATTACCGTTTGATTGTTCTGGAGCTTTCCTCAGGGCTCCTGATCTATAACCGCCGAGGCCGGGAACTGAGGAAAATGTTCCGGAATATATTAAAAAAGTGAGGAGATAGGTGTTTATGAATGCAATTCTGATCATTGTTGCAGCGATTGTATTGCTTATCCTGGGCTATGTGTTCTATGGCAGTTGGCTTGCCAAACAATGGGGCATAGACCCTGAGAGAAAAACGCCGGCATATGAACTGGAAGATGGCGTGGATTACGTCGCTGCGAAACCCGCAGTCCTGATGGGACACCATTTTTCATCCATCGCCGGCGCTGGACCGATCAACGGACCGATCCAGGCCTCCGTATTCGGATGGCTGCCTGTATTTCTTTGGTGCGTGATCGGCGGCATTTTCTTCGGAGGTCTGCAGGACTTCGGTTCCCTGTTCGCCTCTATTCGCCACGGCGGCAAATCCGTGGGCGAGATCATCAAGAGCTCCATGGGCGAAAAGGCGCAGAAGCTGTTTACGATTTTCGCGCTGCTGGTGCTGCTCCTGGTCATCGCATCCTTTGTCAACGTGGTGGCCGGAACCTTCTTTACGGAGGGCGCTACATTTGCCGTCACCACGAACCCCACCGGAAATCAGACCACCGCGATGATTTCCGTGCTGTTCATCGTTCTGGCGATTGTGTATGGCATCCTGACCAACCGCGTGGGCCTGCCGGTTCTCCCGGCCACCATCATCGGCATCATCGGCATCGTCGCCATCGTGGCCTTCGGCCTGAACTTCGGCCTTGCCATGAGCCGTACAAGCTGGATCGTGTTTATCGGCATTTACATTGTGATCGCATCGCTGGTCCCCGTGTGGATCTTGCTCCAGCCCCGTGACTATCTGTCGAGCTTCCTGCTCTATGCCATGATGGCTGTGGCGTTCTTTGGCATTATCTTTTCCGCAATCGCCGGGACTGCCAGCTTTGAGATCCCCGTATTCACCGGCTGGTCCACCAGCATCGGCACGCTGTTCCCTGCCCTGTTCATCACAGTCGCCTGCGGCGCCTGCTCCGGCTTCCACAGCCTGATCGCTACGGGTACATCCTCCAAGCAGCTCTCCAATGAGAAGGACGCGAAGCCCATCGGCTACGGCTCCATGCTGATCGAGTCCGCTCTGGGTATCATCTCCCTGATCGCCGTGGGCATGGTATACGCCAAGTACACCGGCGGAGAGTTCGGCTCTCCCTCCGCGGCCTTCGCGGCCGGTATCGCGCTGATGTTCGGCGCAGAGGAGTCCACCGTGTACGCCACGATCTATGCGCTGCTGACGCTGGCTGTCTCCGTGTTCGCACTGACGAGCCTGGATACCGGCACACGTCTGAGCCGCTTCATGTTCTCCGAGATGTTCCTGAAAAAAGACGAGGCATCCTGGAAGGACGTCAAGAGCGCCCGCAAGGTCCTGGCTCATCCCCTGTTCGGCACCATCTTTATGGTCGTCCTCGGCTGCATCCTGGGCGGACTGAGCCTCAGCCAGATCTGGGGTCTGTTCGGCGCTGCGAACCAGCTCCTGGCCGGCATCGCGCTGATGGCTGTCGCCGCCTGGCTGGGTAATGTGGGCAAGAACAACAAGATGTTCTACATTCCCATGGCGTTCATGCTGATTGCCACCCTGACGAGCCTCTGCATGACCGTCGTGAAGAAGATCGGCGTGATCGGCGGCGGCGCCGCCGTATGGGGCGACTGGTTCCAGCTCATCTTCGCCGCTGCCATGGTGATTCTGGCTGTGATCCTTGTGATCCAGGGCATCCAGACCTTCAAGAATATTTCCAAGAAAAAGGTAGCGTAAGCTTTTTATGTAGGCGGATGTAAAAAGCAGCTTCTGGCGGGTCGGCGCTTGCCGGCCCGCTTTTCTCCGGAAAATCCGGCGTGGGATTCCGTTAAAAAGTGTTGTAATCCGGCAAAAGCTGTGTTATAATATGAGGGTATGGAATAATACCATACTTTCTAGCACTATATTCCTGCGGGAATAAATATTTTTTAGGAGGAAATCCCCATGCCTACACCTGTTGTTGTTGCATACGGCAGAACCCCTTGCTGCCGCGCCCGTAAGGGTGGTCTCGCCGATATGCACCCCATTGATTACGCCGCACAGGCGCTCAAGGGCGTTATTGCCAAGGTTCCCTACATCCAGGAGCATCCTGAGGAGATCGGCGACGTCATCACCGGCTGCGCTATGGCCATCAACGAGCTGAACCTGAACGCCGGCCGTCTGATCGTCAACCGTGCGGAGCTGCCCGACGACGTCCCCGCTCAGACCATCAACCGCTTCTGCTCCTCCGGTCTCCAGGCCATCTCTACCGTTGCCAACGCCATCACTGCCGGCCAGTACAAGATCGGCATCGGCGGCGGCGTGGAGTGCATGACCAAGTGCTTCGGCGCTTTCGATTACAAGACCTACGGCAACCCCTGGATCCTTGAGAACTATCCCGGCGGCTACATGACCATGGGTCAGACCGCTGAGAACGTAGCCAATGACTACGGCTACACCCGTGAGATGATGGACGAAATGGCTCTGACCTCCCACACCCGTGCCGCCAAGGCCCGGAAGGACGGCAAGCTGGCTCCCTCTATCATCCCTGTTGTAAAGCCCGACGGCACCACCGTCACCTATGATGACGGCATCCTGGCGGAGATGGACGGCACGCTGAAAACCTCCATGGAGAAGATGGCCGGTCTAAAGACCTGCTTCGTTCCTGAGGATCAGGGCGGTAAGGTCACCGCTGCCTCCTCCTCCCAGACCACCGATGCCGCCGCTTATGTGATCCTCATGGACGAGGATTACGCCAAGGAGCTGGGCATTAAGCCCATCGCCAAGCTGATCGAGTTCCAGGTCGCCGGCTGCGACGCCACCCGCATGGGCATGGGTCCTGTCTACGCTGTACCCAAGGCTCTGAAGCACTGCGGCATGAAGCTCCGCGACATGGACGTTATCGAGCTCAACGAGGCCTTTGCTTCCCAGGCTCTGGCCTGCGTGAAGAACGCCACCAACGATCCCTATCTGGAGGACTTCCAGGCTATGTGGGACGAGGCGAAGGTCAACCCCTACGGCGGCGCTATGGCCCTGGGCCATCCCATGGGCGCAACCGGCGCATTCCTGACCTGCAAGGCTCTGGATTACCTCCAGGACCCCGAAACTGCCGGCAAGTATGCCATGATTACCATGTGCATCGGCGGCGGCATGGGCGCCTGCGGCATCTACGAGCTGCTGTAATTCATCCAAGCAAAAAAACAGGACGTCGCGCAAGCGGCGTCCTGTTTTTTTGAATTTCTCTTCTACAGACCATGGCATGACTGTACGCAATTCGCGTCTGTTCCGTCGTTTGTCT
>CAZBOR010000150.1:0-4208 GCA_964493585.1 uncultured Oscillospiraceae bacterium | reverse complement strand
ATGTGTCCTACATCTGCAACGCCGCCAGCAATATCGGTCTGGGCGCCAGCGCCGGCTCTGCGGTGCTCATCGCCCAGTACTGCGGCGCGAAAAACGAGGAGGGCATCCACCGGACGGTGGGGACCGCCCTGTCCATCAGCACCATGATGGCCATCCTCATCTCCCTGGTGGTGTGCCTGTTTACCGGGCCGCTGCTGACCCTCATCAACATTCCGGAGGAGGCCTACAGCGAGGCCTACGGCTATCTGATGATCCGGGCGGCCTGCTTTCTGATCTCCTTTTTATACAACTCCATCACCTCCTTCCTGCGGGGCATGGGAGACTCCAAACGGCCTCTGTATTTCTCCGCCGTGGCATCCGTGGCCAACGTGTTCCTGGACCTGCTGTTTGTGGCGGGCTTCCACTGGGGCGCGGCAGGCGCTGCGGCGGCCACGGAGATCTCCGAGGTGTTCGCGCTGGTGTGGGCCTTCGTGTACCTCAAAAAGCACCAGCCGGGGATGCTGACCCTTCAGCCCAGCCAGTATAAGATCCACAGGCCCACGGCCAAGCTGGTGCTGAAAATCGGCGTGCCGTCCTCCTTCCAGTACCTGTTCATCGACCTGAGCTTTGTGTTCGTCAACTCCATCATCAACGGCTACGGCGTCATCGCCGCCTCTGCGGTGGCGGTGGGCAGCAAGGTGGTGAACCTGAGCCAGACGGGCATTTCCGCCCTGTCCACCGGCGTGGGGACCATGGCCGGACAGAACATCGGCGCAAATCAGCCGGACCGGGCGCACAAAACCATCCAGGTGGGGGTCCGCTGCTCCCTGGTGGTGGCGGTGGTGATGTTTGCCATCATCCAGGCCATTCCCGGTCCCCTGGTCCGGCTGTTCAACAGCGATGCGGCGGCGCTGGAGGAGTCCATCCGCTGCCTCCGGTACCTCTCCCTGATGTCCTTCCCCTCGGCGTTCTTCTTCATCTATGTGGCCATCGCCACGGCGTCGGGCTTTACCACCTTCTCCATGTTCTGTCACATTCTCGACGGCGTGGTGGTGCGGGTGGCCCTGAGCCTGCTGCTGACAAGGGTATTCGGTCTGGGACTGGTGGGCGTGTACCTGGGGATGGGGCTGGCCCCCACCCTGTCGGCAGTGATCGCCGGCTGCTACTTCTACAGCGGCAAATGGCGAAACCGGAAGCTGCTCAACGGGAAAGAGCTGAGCTGACCATAAGGGCGTTCCGCAAGGTACGGCGGCGCGCCCTTTTTCCCTGCGTTTCCGGGCAATATCCTCTGGACTTTTTTCCGGGAAAACGCTATAATGGCTTGTGTGCAAACCATGTAGAAACGGCGAATATTTCTGGAAGGAGGGACACCGCCGTGGAGAAAACTGCGCGCAATCCGCTTCGCGGGCTGATGGCCCTCTCCGGGACCGCCTATACGGTGCTGCTGATGCAGACGACATCCAAGCTGAGCTTTGTGCTGACGGCGGTGCTGGCCCTGGCCCTGCTGGTGGGACTGCTGTGGAAAACGCCGCTGCTGGACCGGCTGCTATCGCCCCGCGGCGCCGGCCTGACGGCGCTGGCCGGGGTGCTGTCCGTCTCCGCAGTCTATACGGCCAAGTCCTCATTTTACGCCAACTGCTGGACCTGGATGCACAAGGCCGTGACGCTGCTGGGCCTTCCGCGGGAGGACCTGCTTCTGCGGGCCGCGCCCTGGGTGGTGGCGCTGGCGGCGCTGCCTATGGCCTTTGCCTACTTCCTCTGGTTCCTGGACTTCATGAAGGGGCTGTTTGGACGGCTGTGGCGGGAGTCGGACTTCGCCGAGCGGATGTTTTTCCTGGGCGCGGGCATTCTGTTTGCCATGATGATTGTGTTCACCTACCTCTGCACCGAGGCCTTTTACGGCGCTCATGTCAACGGCGCGTGGTACAACTTCGACCTGATTTATTCGGCGGACTCCGGCTACCTGGTCCATCAGGACGTATTCCGCAACGTGGGCGCGGAGCAGAACGACCTGCGCCAGCCCCTGTACGGCGTCTTTGCCATGCCCTTCGCCCAGGCCGCGTGGCTGTTGAGCCGCCTGCTGTGGTTTTTGCCCCAGGGCTATGTGCTGGTCTGGCAGGTGATGCAGATGCTGCTGTTCCTGGTGGCGATGGTGCTGCTGAGCCGGATGCTGGACCTGCACGGGGCGGAAAAGGCCCTGTTCCTCACCATGCTGTGCGTCAGCTATCCCGTGCTGATCTTTGCGCTGACGGCAGAGCAGTATCTGATGGCGCTGTTCTATCTCATGGTCCTGCTGTATCTCCGGCGGGACCCGGTGGGCCAGAGCCTGGGATATATCGCCGCCACCGGCTCCATGCTCACCTCAGGCATCTGGTTCCCGCTGGTGACCTGGGACCGGGACCTTCGCCGGTTTGTGAAAAAGACGCTGATCCTCTGCGGGGCCTTCTTCTGCGTCGCCATTTTGTCCGGGCGGCTCACCACCTTTTTGGATATTCCGTCCTACATCTCCGGCTACGGCTATTACACCGGACTGGATGTTCCCCTGAAGGACAAGCTGATGCAGTATGTCAGCTTCGTCGGCGGCTGTCTGTTCGCGCCGCCCTCCGGCCCGGACCTGACCACATACCGCCATATATCCTGGCAGCTCCTTCCGGTAACGGAGTGGTCCTGGGTGGGGATCCTCGTGCTGGCGGCGGCTGTGGGCGGCATCCTCAGCAGGCGGGACCGGATGAGCCGGATCTGCGCCGTTTGGATCGGCTTTTCCCTGGTGCTGCTGGGAATCGTGGGCTGGGGGACCATCGACAACGGGCTGATGCTCTATTCCCTGTACTTCGGCTGGGCCTATGTGGCGATGGTGCTGCGGCTGATCGACCGGCTGCTGGAACGGGTGCGGCCCCTGAAGCTGGCGGTGCTGGCGCTGCTGATCCTGGCCATGACCGTATACAATGTCACCGCACTGCGGGAGGTACTGGTGTTTGCCACCCAGTTCTACCCGGCCTTGGGAGGATAATATGAAAGCATATATCAAGCTGGCGCGGCCCCACCACTGGATCAAGAACATTCTGGTCCTGCTCCCGCTGATTTGCAGCGGACAGTTCTTCCAGGGAGCGCGGCTCCTCCGGGGACTGTGGGCCTTTGGGGCGTTTTCCCTGATGGCCTCGGCCATCTACTGCATCAACGACATCCGGGACCGGGAGCGGGACCGGCTCAATCCCGCCAAGGCCGGGCGGCCTCTGGCCTCCGGCGCTGTCACCGTCCGGCAGGCCCTGGCGTGCTGCGGCGTGCTTTTGGCGCTGTCCCTGGGGTGCGGCTATTTTGCGGCCCGCGAAAACGCCTTGGCATGGTTCTGGTTGGGGCTGTACTTCCTGCTGAATCTGGGCTACAGCCTGGGTCTCAAGGACCGTCCTCTGCTGGACATCGCCATTCTGGCGGCGGGCTTCCTGCTGCGGATGCTCTACGGCGGCGCGGCCACGGGCATCGAGCTGAGCAAATGGCTGTGCCTGACCGTCATCTTTATGAGCTTCTATCTGGGCCTCGGCAAGCGCCGGGGCGAGCTGGTCGGCGGCAAAGCCCAGAGCCGCAAGGTGCTGGAGGTCTACAGCGTCAGCTTTCTGGACCAGCATCTCCATATGTGCATGGCGCTGATGGTGGTGTTTTACACCATGTGGACCGTGGACGATCTGACCGTGGCCCGCGTGGGCGGCGAGAGCCTCATCTGGACGGTGCCGCTGGTGGTGCTGATCTGTATGCGCTATAACCTGACCGCCGAGGAGCAGGCCGACGGGGACCCGGTGGAGGTGCTGCTTCGGGACAGGCCTCTGCTCTGCATGGGGCTGCTCCTGGCGCTGGTGATTGTCGGGTTGATCTATATCCGGGGCGCGATCGCGCTGTATTAAGGCGGACAAAGCCCATACCCAATCCCCAAATGACGGCCGATAGCCATATCTCTTTCCGGAGATATGGCTATCGGTTTGTTATCCGTCGATTGGTCTTTTCTGAAGCAGCGCGGGGATTTTGGAGATGACAAGGGAAAGCGCATCACGCATCCAGCAGCGCCAGCAGCTCCTCCTTGGACATGGTAAGAATGCTGCTCTCCATATCTCCGGCGACAGTGTCCATCAGCGATTGCTTTTTCTCCTGGAGCTCCAGGATCTTTTCTTCAATGGTATCCTTCGCGATCAGCTTGTACACCTGGACATTGGCGACCTGGCCAATCCGGTGGGCGCGGT
>CAZBOR010000149.1:0-4310 GCA_964493585.1 uncultured Oscillospiraceae bacterium | reverse complement strand
GTCCCCGTGGTGCTCGTGGTGGGGATGGTGTCCTGCGTCCCCGTGACCTCCGTGATGATGGTGGCCATCCCCGTGGCCCTTATGTTCCCCGCGCTCCGTTCGCTCCGGGATAACGCCGGTGCGGGCGTATTCCTCTCCGCGGGAGCAACTGGGTGCGCTCAGACTACAATGTCTGCCGCAGCAGGGACATACAGCGTTATTTTCTTCCATGACGATGGTGTCCTTTCTATTCAATTTGTTAGGTACCTTTACAATATCACAGGACGCTCAAAATGTCAAGGTACCGAAATATAGTGCTTTTCTGCTTGACTTTTGGCCTGACGTGTGCGATAATATGCCGGAAGTTGTTAGGTACCTTAATAGTAATGGTAAGGAGGGGACCCTATGTGTTGTCAAACCGGGCCGCTGTCTCAGGACGAGCGGCTCACCCGTCTGCTCCGCAGGTGCGGACATTATCTGTATCACCAGTCCTGTTACGGACAGAGCCAGGACGCGGTGCTGCGGCTGCTCCGGGAGAACGGCCCCATGAGCAATAAGGAGCTTCAGCGGCAGCTCAGCATCAGGCCCGGCTCCGTCAGCGAGCTGATCTCCAAGCTGGAGCGAAAGGGCCTGCTGTGCCGGGAACGGGACCGGGAGGATAAGCGCATGGTCACGCTGTCTCTGACGGAGGCGGGAAGGCAGACCGGGGACTTTGTGCCGCTCACGGCCCCGGATAAGCTGTATGAGGCGCTGAGCGATGAGGAACGCACGGCGCTGGAGGAAATACTGGAGAAGCTGCTGGAGAGCTGGCAGTCACAAAGGAGCGAAAATCAGACGTGAAATTGATGCTTTCCTATTTGAAGAAATACCGATGGATGGTCGCCGGGGTCATGGCGCTGAAGCTCAGCGCAACCCTGGTGGAGCTGTTGATCCCCTATGTGCTGGAATACCTGGTGGACGATGTCGCGCCCACCAGGGACCTGCGCCGGGTGCTGCTCTGGGGCTTTGTGATGCTGCTGCTGGCGTTTGTGGTGCGGATGCTCAGCGTCACCGCCAACCGCAGAAGCATCAAGGTGGCGCAGTGCAGCACCTATGAGCTGCGCCGGGACCTGTTCTGGCACTCTCTGAACCTCTCCGGCAGCCAGATGGATGAATTCGGTCTGCCGTCCCTGACCTCCCGCATGACGTCGGATTCCTACAATGTCCAGAGCTTTATTCAGTCCGGGCAGACGCTGGGCATCCGTGCGCCCATCATGCTGCTGGGCGGGATCGCCATCACGCTGACCATGGACCGGGGCCTGGCGGCCATCCTGTGTGTGCTGGCTCCGATTATGATCGCGGTGGTTATCGGCGTTTCCATCAAGGGAATCCCGCTCTACGACCTGGTGCAGCACAGCCTGGATGACATCGTGCGTGTCATGCGGGAAAATATCACAGGGATCCGCGTGGTCAAGGCGCTCAGCAAGGAGGACTATGAAACGCGGCGATTTGCCAAGGCCAATGAGGAGATGACCCGGAATGACCGGAGGGCCAGCGTGATTCTGGCGCTGCCCGGACCGATCATGACTCTGGCGCTCAATATGGGCCTGACCCTGGTGGTGGTCATCGGGGCCATCCGGGTGAACAGCGGGGTCACGCAGCCCGGTGTGATTCTGGCGTTCCTCACCTATTTCAACATGATCCTGATGGGCGTCATGGCGCTGAACCGCATCTTCATGGCGCTGTCCAAGGCGAACGCCTCCGCCCACCGCATCGCGGCCGTGATCGGCCAGGAGGAGGAGATCGTTCCCATTCCGGAGTCGGAGGCGGCCCACACGGATCAGGACGCCCATATTCTGTTTGAACGGGTGTCCTTCCACTATGGGGAGGGCGGCGCGGAGTCCGGCGCGGGCTTTGCCGGCGGCCGGCGGCAGCAGAGCCTGCGGGACATCAGCTTCGCCATTCCCAGGGGAGGCTCCCTGGGCATCATCGGCGCGACGGGCTGCGGTAAGACGACCATTATCAATCTGCTGATGCGGTTTTACGATGCCAGCGAGGGACATATCTTCATCAACGGCAGGGACATCCGCACCTTTGAAAAGGACGCCCTGCGGCGGATGTTTGGCGTGGTATTTCAGAATGATGTGGTGTTTGCGGACACGCTGGCGGAAAACATCTCCTTTGGCCGGGATGTGGACGAGGCGGCGCTCCGGGAGGCGGCGGAGGACGCCAGGGCGCTGGACTTCATTGAGGGCTATGAGGACGGGATGCAGCATATGGCGGCCATCCACGGGGCGAATCTCAGCGGCGGCCAGCGGCAGCGGATTTTGATTTCCCGTGCGCTGGCGGCGGACCCGGAGATTCTGGTGCTGGACGATTCCTCCAGCGCCCTGGACTATAAGACGGACGCGGCGCTGCGAAAGGCCATCCGCGAGCATCACCGGGATACCACAACGATCATTGTGGCCCAGCGTATCAGCTCGATCATGAGCCTGGACGATATTCTGATGCTGGACGAGGGACAGGTCATCGGGCATGGCACCCATGAGGAGCTGCTGGAACGCTGTCCGCAGTACCGGGAGATATACCGGACACAGATGGGGGAGGGGATGTAACATGGCCGCAAGAGATGCGATCATGAAAAAACCGGAGGACACCAAAGGCGCGTTTCGCCGTCTGATCTCCTACCTGGGCCAGTTCCGGCTGATATTGCTGCTCATTGTTGTATTGTGCATTGTCAGCAACGTCCTGGCTCTGCTGGGGCCGAATCTTGCCGGGTCCGCCATCAACGAGGCGGCGGCGGGCGCGGGAAAGGTCAATTTTGAGCGGGTGTTCTACTATGCCAAATGGATGCTGGTGTGCTATCTGATCTCCTCTCTGCTGACGATTTCCATCAACGTGGTTATGGTGTCTGTCAGCAAGGGCATCGGCAAGCGGATGCGCCGGGACGTCTTTGACAAGCTCATGCGACTGCCGGTGGGCTATTTTGACCGGAACCAGGCGGGTGACATCATCAGCCGGGTGTCCTATGACATCGACGTGGTGTGTACCTGCATCGCCACCGATGTGGTGTCCATTCTGACCAATGTGGTCACGGTGGTGGGCGCGTTCTTTATGATGCTGTACATCTCGCCCCTTCTCTCCGTGGTGGTCGTGATTACGATTCCGGTTTCGCTGGCATATACGGTGTATATGCGAAACAGGACCCAGCCCCGGTACAAAAAGCGCTCCAGGAACTACGGGATCCTCAACGGCTTTGTGGAGGAGATGCTCACCGGGCAAAAGACAATCCAGGCCTACGCCTACGAGGAAAAGGTCCAGGAGCGGTTTGACAAGGTCAACCATGCGGCGGCAGACGCCTATTACGACGCGGAATACTACGGCAACACCATCGGACCTACCATGGGGTCCATCAACAATATGTGTCTGGGTCTGATCGCCATGCTCGGTTCGATCCTCTATATGATGGGCATGGTTTCCCTGGGACAGATTTCCTCCTTCGTGCTGTATTCCAGAAAGTTCTCCGGTCCCATCAACGAGGTGGCCAACATCATCAACGAGCTGTTCTCCGCGCTGGCGGCGGCGGAGCGTGTGTTCCGGCTGCTGGACGAGGAAGAGGAGCTGTCGGACCGGGAGAACGCGGCGGTGCTGGAGAACGTGAAGGGGGATGTTGCCCTCTCCCATGTCAGCTTCGGCTATGAGCCGGACAAGCCCATCCTGCATGATCTCAGTCTCCGGGCGGACGCGGAAAAGCTCATCGCCATCGTCGGGCCCACGGGCGCCGGGAAGACCACCATAATCAATCTGCTGATGCGGTTTTACGATGTGGACAGCGGCAGCATATGCGTGGACGGGCAGGACATCCGGGACTGCACCCGCTCCAGCCTGCGGAGCGCCTACGCCATGGTGCTTCAGGACACCTGGGTGTTCCAGGGGACGATTTTTGAGAATATCGCCTACGGCAAGGAGGGCGCCACCATGGACGAGGTGGTCCGGGCGGCCAAAATGGCCCATATCCACCCCTTCATTATGCGTCTGCCGGAGGGCTACAACACGGTCATCAGCGAGGATGGCGGCAATATCTCCAAGGGGCAGAAGCAGCTCCTGACCATCGCCAGGGCGATGCTGTATGACGCGAAGATGCTGATTCTGGATGAGGCCACCTCCAACGTGGATACCAGCACGGAGCGTCAGATCCAGACCGCCATGCGGGAGCTGATGAATGACAAGACCTGCTTTGTCATCGCCCACCGCCTGTCCACCATCCAGCACGCAGACCAGATCCTGGTGGTCGATCACGGCGACGTGGTGGAGCAGGGGACCCATGAGCAGCTCATGGAGCGGCAGGGCTT
>CAZBOR010000148.1:0-4348 GCA_964493585.1 uncultured Oscillospiraceae bacterium | reverse complement strand
AAAGCGCGTACTGCAAATCCGTTTGCAGTACGCGCAGATCATTCTGTGCCGATACAGGTGGGGCATGGCGCGTAGCCGTTGGCCTCCGCCAGCTTGGTGCTGTAGGCCAGGAAGTTCCGGCCGGTAAAATTGGGACAGCTGTATTTGTGGTAGAGCTTGTCCGTGTCGCTGAGCATGACGAAAACCACATAGGTGTCGTAAAAGCCGATCTCCGTTTCATAGGCTTCGGCCTTCTCCTGGAGCGCGCTGTACTCCGCCTCCAGCGTCTCCTTTTCCGTCTGCGCTTCTGTCAGCGCGCTTTCAGCCTCTGTGAGCTGCTCCTGCAGGCTTTCGTTTTCCTCCTGGGCGGAGGTGAGCTGGGACTGGGCCTCCTCCATGGAGCGCTGGGCCGCCTCCTTGTCATACAGGCTCTGATTCACGCTGGTTTCCATTTCGTTGATCTGCCTTTGCAGGTCCGTGACCTGGACGGAAAGCGTGTCGTTTTCCGTGCGGGCGGCGCTCAGATCCTCCGTGAGCTGGGCCACCTGCTCCCCCAGACTCTCCACATTGGCCTTGGCGGTGGAGCTCTCCTTCTGGGCCTTGTTGAGCTGGACCCGCAGGGAGGAGCTGGTGAATATGATATAGGCGGACGCCGCGATGGCCAGCACGGCCAGGCAGCAGGAAATGACGGCGAATATCTTTAGGCCCCTGCCGGCCTTTTTCTGAGGTCCCATGCTGCCGGCATCCTTCGGCCCGTCAGGAGCATCCGGTTCGCCCGCTCCATCCGGACGGTCGGCATCTCCGGAATCGTCGGGAGACAGGACGGAGCGAAGGTCAAAGCCCGGCTCTGTCTGCGCGGCAGGCTGGAAGGGGTCCGGGGGATAGAGCCGCTCAGCCACCTTTTTGGGGGGCTTGGGCGCAGAGACAGGGGCAGCCGTTTCCTCTGTGGAGCGCAGAGAACCGCCGCAGTTGGTGCAGAAAGCCGCGTTTTCCTCCAGCTTGTGACCGCAAATGGGGCAATCCATCAAAACACCTCCTGGGAGCTTGTCTACCCCCAGTATACTACAAATTGCGGCAAGTGTAAAGAATCTGACGCAAAACCAAACAAAAAAATACCGGATTTTTGTCAGGCTCCGGGATAAGCGGATGAAAGTCCGCGTGGCTTATCCTCCGTATGCGGGAGGCAGTTTTATCGTCACCGGTGCCAACGGCGCGCTTTTCAATGCCCCGGAAAATTGATCGCGTACTGCCAGTTCCGGATTGACAGCAAGAGGTTCCTTTGCTATAATTCTATAGTATACTATTTCTGTAGGAATTGAGTGTTATTGGGAGGCGGTGAAACTGTATGTGTGAGCTCTTCGGATTTACGGGCCATGAAGCGGAGAACCTTTGTCCGATGCTTCGGGAGTTCTTTTCGCACAGTGTGCATCACCCCAACGGCTGGGGGATGGCGATCCTGGATGGTGTGGAGCCTGAAATCGAAAAGGAACCGGTCTGTGCAGACAGCAGCAGCCGTCTTGCCGATCTGCTCCAGCGGGAGATTTGTTCCCGGATGCTGCTGGGTCATATCCGCAGGGCGACCATCGGGAGCATCTCGTGGAAGAACTGCCATCCCTATACCCGGCAGGATGCTTCGGGCAGAACGTGGACGCTCATACACAACGGGACAATTTTTGATTTTCCCGCATTACGCCCGTTTTACGCCCTGTCGGACAGCGAAACGGACAGCGCCTGCATCCTCGCCTATCTGGTATCCCGGATCAATATGCAGCTCCTTGCCTCCGGCGGCGGCCTGACGGATAAGCAGCGGTTTTCTGTCCTGGAAAACGCCGTCCGGGAGATGGCGCCGGGAAATAAGCTGAATCTTCTGATCTATGACGGCGCGCTGTTGTATGTCCATACCAATATGGCGGGGACCCTGTACCATAGACAAACGGTTTCCGGGACTGTGTTTGCCACCGTCCCTCTGGACGATGCCCGATGGGATCCGGTCCCCATGTCCAGACTGCTGGCCTATCGGGACGGGCAGTGTGTTCTGGAGGGCGCCTGCCACGGACAGGAATACCGGGAGACAGCGGCGCAGAGGGAGCTCCTGGCGCTCAATTACGTTGTATATTGACGGAGGAATCGTTATGAAAAAGGAAGAGATCAGAGAAGCGCTCTATGAAAAATATATCCGTCCCACGGAGCGAAAACGCGGAAAGTATATTGGGATTGAAATCGAAATGCCCATCTACAATCTGACGGGCAGGGCAACGGAGTTCCCTGTGGCAAGAGCTGCCGCGGAGACGTTTTACCGGCAATTCGGGTTTGAGAAGCAGGGCATTGACAGCGAGGGAAACTGCTATTCCGCCACAGACCCCCTCACCGGGGACAACCTTTCCTTTGACTGCTCCTACAACAATATGGAGCTGTCCATGGGGAAAAGCGGCGACCTGAGGGAGCTGGACGGACGGTTTCGGAAGTATGTTCTGTTTCTGAATCAACAGCTTCGCAGGGGAGCTCATACGCTCACCGGTATGGGCATCAACCCAGGGAAAGCGGTCAACAACAATGTCTTTATCCCGAACGAACGCTATCGGATGCTGGAGCGCTACCTTTCAAAATACTCCGACTGGAAGGAGCCGATGTACTATCATCCCTATCCCGACTTTGGCGCGTTCGCCAGCGCGTCACAGGTCCAGCTGGACGTGGAAAAGGAGCATCTGATCTCCACGCTCCAGGCGTTTACGCTGGTGGAGCCGGTGAAAGCGGTATTGTTCAACAATGCCGTGCTGCCTTCGGAGCCGAAGCTGCTCTGTGTTCGGGATATGCTCTGGGAGAACAGCACCCACGGCATCAACCCCCACAATGTGGGGATGTTTGAAACGCTGCCGGAGACCATTGACGAGCTGCTGGAGTACATTGGAACCACCAGCATTTTCTGCGTCATGCGGGACGGAAGGTATATCGACTTCCATCCGATTCCCATTATGGACTATCTGGGACTGGAAACGGTTTCCGGAGAATACTATGAAAACGGGCAGTATCACAGGGTCACATTCGCGCCGGAGGCGGAGGACCTCCGGTATCTGCGTACCTATAAATTTGAGGACCTCACCTATCGGGGTACCATCGAATTCCGAAGCGTCTGCTGTCAGCCCTTCCGGGACGCCATGACGGTGGCGGCCTTTCATGTGGGACTGATGACGGAAACCGAGCAGCTGAAATCGCTGCTGGAGGCAGATACCGCCCTTTATCATCACGGCTACGGCGCCCCGGAGCTGCGGAAGCTCATGAATCTCCGGGACTGGCCCACCTTCGTCAATCGGGACAAGCTGCGAACGCTGTGCAAGCAGGTTCTGGACCTGTCCGCGCAGGGCCTCAAGCGGCAGAATACCCAGGCGGAGGATTACCTGACGCCGTTGTACGAGCGCGCCGAAGCGCTGACCTCCCCGGGGCGGTACATGGTGGAGCAGCTGGAAAAGGGCATTCCCATGGAAGAACTGGCCCTGGAATTTGGAGCGCTGCCATGCTGAATCAGTTTTCAAGAACACAGCTTCTGCTTGGGAAGGAAAATATGGACCTCCTGAGTCGGAGCCGGATCGCGATATTCGGCATCGGCGGCGTGGGCGGCTATGCTGTGGAGGCCCTTGCCCGGAGCGGTGTGGGGGAGTTCCTGCTGGTGGACGACGACAAGATCTGTCTCACCAATATCAACCGGCAGATTATTGCCACCTGTAAGACCGTGGGGCAGTACAAGGTGGATGTCATGGCCCAGCGCATCCACGACATCAATCCAAAGGCCGTGGTGGAGGTCCGAAAATGCTTCTATTTGCCGGAAAACGCGGATACCTTTGACTTTTCCGCTTATGACTATATCATTGACGCAGTAGATACGGTGTCCGCCAAGCTGGACCTGATCCTGCGGGCCAAGGCCGCACAGGTCCCTATCATCAGCGCCATGGGCGCGGGGAACAAGCTGGATCCCACAAAGCTGCGCGTGGGGGACATCTATGAGACGAAGTCCTGCCCCCTTGCCAGGGTCATGCGCCGGGAGCTTCGGAAACGGGGCGTAAAAGCGTTGAAGGTGGTGTACTCCACAGAGCTGCCGAGAAAGCCGCTGGAGGATATGTCCATCAGCTGCCGCACGGGCTGCGTCTGTCCCCCCGGAACGGTCCGAAAATGCGTGGACCGGCGGGACATTCCCGGAAGCGTGGCCTTCGTGCCGCCTGTGGCGGGACTGATTTTAGCCGGAGAGGTGCTGAAGGATCTGACTTCGGGCTTTTCCCTGCCGGGATCCCCGGAACGCTGAGACTGTTTTCCGATAAGCGCCTTTCGCCAAATCAAGATAAGGGGTTACAAGCCGAATCCGCTTGTAACCCCCTAT
>CAZBOR010000147.1:0-4388 GCA_964493585.1 uncultured Oscillospiraceae bacterium | reverse complement strand
GGTTGACCATAGGGGGACACTCCTTTTTTCGTATTTTTATTTTTATTATAAGCAAAAACCTCCGGAGAATCAATGTATAAAACAGGCCCGGCTGCACCCATATGTGTCCTTGACAGGGGCGGCGCAAAGGAGTATGATGACCATGACACCCAGATGGGAGGAATCACTTTGAAAAGTATCGTACTGCTGGAGGGCGGCTCCTACCGGGGCATCTACACCTCCGGCGTGTTGGACGTTTGGATGGAGCAGGACCTTTACCCCGACTGCGTGGTGGGCGTGTCCGCCGGGGCGCTCAACGGCCTGGGGTATGTGGCGAAGCAGCCGGGCCGCTGCCGGGATGTTGTGCTTAATTACGGGCTGGATCCCCGGTATCTTGGCACAAAGGCCCTGCGGCATGAGCATAATCTGGTGGGCTTTGACTTCATTCTGCGCCAGATGCAGGAGATATTGCCCTTTGACGAGGAGACCTTTTACCACGGAGGGATACGATTCTACGCCACGGTGGTGAACTGCGAGACAGGTCGGCAGGAGTACATGGACCGGGACGGACCGGAGGACATTCTTCAGGCGGTGGCGGCGTCCTCCTCCATGCCATATCTGTGCCGAAAGGTCCCCATAGGCGGAGGAACCTATCTGGACGGCGGGACCGGAAAGCACCTGCCCCTGGAGTTCCTCACCCTGCACCCGGAATATGACCGTGTAGTGGTGGTCCTGACCCGCCGCATGGACTACCGCAAGAAGGCGCCCGGCGCGCCGATGCAGCGCCTGGCCAGACGGCTCTACCACGACTATCCCAACCTGCTGGACAATCTCCTCCATGAGGCGGAGCTGTACGCCGCGGAGCGGGAGGAGCTGGCCCGGATGGAGGCGGCGGGACGGGTCCTGGTGATCCAGCCGGAGCAGGAGCTGGACATCGGCCGCCTGGAACGGGACCCGGAGCGTCTGCGCCAGGGCTATGCCGCCGGACGGCGGGACGGGGAGAAGTCCCTGGACCGGGTGCGGACCTGCTTTTATGGAAGAACCTGATAAAAGCGCCCTTCGGCTTTGAACCGAAGGGCGCTCAGACTTGCGGTATTACTCGACGCTGCGGTAGCGGCTGTAGGCCACCACGATACGGCGGCCGGGCTCCGTGCCTGTGGAGTAGGTGGTGACGTCGGGATAATCCTGAAGCGCGGCGTGGATCACATGGCGCTCATAGGCGTTCATGGGCTCCAGGGTGATGTTCCGGCGGGTCTTGACCACCTTGCCGGCGACCTTTTCCGCCAGATGGACCAGGGCCTCCTCCCGCTTCTTGCGGTAGTTCTCCGCGTCCACGTTGACGCGGACACGCTTGGTCTGACCGTGGTTCACGGCATAGTTGGTGATGTGCTGGATGGCGTCCAGCGTGTCGCCCCGGCGGCCGATGAGCATCCCCAGACTGTTGCCGATGAGCTCCACGGCGTAGGTGTCCTCGTCCACCTTCTTTGCGGAGGGCGTGGCGTCAGACCCCATATGCTCCAGAAGGCCCTTCATAAAGCCCTCGATTTTCGCCTCCATGGTGCCTTCGGGCGCGGGAGGCGGGACCTCTATGGGCTTGGTCTGCGGCTTCGGCTCGGACTTGGGCTTTGCCTGGGGTCTGGGCTTCGGCTCGGATCTGGGCTTTGGCTCAGGCTGAGGCTCCTGCCGGGGCTTTGCCGCTCTGGGCGGCGCGGGCTTTTTCTCCGGCACGGGGTCGGGTACCTCGTAGGTAAGCGATACCCTGGCGGGAGTGGCGCCGATGCCAAAAAATCCGGAGCGAGGCTGCTGCAGGACCTCGACGGAAACACTGTCCCGGTCCATCTGGAGCTGGTCCAGACCGGCCTGAATGGCAAGATCAATGGTCTTTCCGGTGGCTTCGATTGATTTGAACATAGATATACGCTCCTTTATGTCAGACCCATGGGTCATTCAGAATCGGCTGCGGTATCTGGAGTCTCCGGCGCCCTGGTTTGATAGCGCGTGGGGTCGTAGGCCCGGCCGCGGCTGTAGGGCCGATTGGCGTCGCCTGAGGTTTTGGCCTTTTCCTCCTGCTGCTGGCGCAGGGCCTCCTTCTCCGCTTCGGAGAGCTTGCCCATGCCGGTGGTTTCCGACTCTGCCGCCTTGATCTGCTTTTTGACCTTCCGGCGGCTGGTGTTGGGGTTGGGGCCTTCGGGATTCATGGCCCGACGCTCGGCCCGACGGGCCTCCTTTTCCGCCTCGATGGCGGCCTCCTCGGCGGCCTTTTCCCGCTTGATCTCGTCCTCCGCGTCATAGATTTTTTTGTAGTGGATGGTCAGCAGGCCGTCTATGGCGGTGTTGAATACCGCCTGGGCAATCCAGTAGATGGACATGGAGGCGGGCATGGAGTAGCAGATCAGCAGCGAGAAAATCGGCATGACATACATCATGGTTTTCGTGCTCTGGGCCGCAGCGGCTGCGGCGTCGGAATCCTTTTCCCCTTTGTCGTTGGTGGCCACGGTGCCGTTGAGCTTCTGAGAGATCAGCATGGTCGCAAGCTGGCTCGCGGCGGAGAGGATCGGGATGATGAACAGGCCAAAGCCCGCCAGGGTATACGGCCCGTTGAATATCCATCTCCAGGACGGGATGGTGCCAAGGTTGACGCCCAGAAAGCTGAAGTCGATGTCCAGGATGTCCGGCACCAGTCCCCGCACCGCGTCAATGTTCGCGTGGATGTTCTGCGCGATGATGATTTCGGAATAGGCGGCGTTGCCGGAGGACAGGTCCACCCCAAGTCCGGTCAGCAGATCGGAGATCTGCGTGATCTGGTCGGAGGTGAGCTGCATGAGATAGGTCATGGGCTGACGGATGACATAGTACAGCACGAACAGCAGGATCATGGGCAGCAGGGACCACAGGCAGCCGCCGGTGGGACTGACGCCCTCCTTTTTATACAGGTTGGACATCTCCTGCTGGTACTTGAGCTTGTCGTCGCCGTATTTCTTTTCCAGCTCCTTGAGCTTGGGGCCGAGGCGCGAGGTTTTCATCAGGCTCTTTTTGCTCTTCATGGTGAAGGGCAGAATAATGAGCTTTGTGATGAGGGAGAACAGGATCAGCGAGATGCCGTAGTTGCCGGAGACCTGATACAGGGTCCGCAGCAGCCAGGCAAAGGGAATCAAAATGATTTTCATGTGTAACCTCCGGTCGTAACAGTCGATCTGGCGTTATGGCACCGGATCAAAATAGTCTCCCTTGTACCAAGGGTTACACCGCAGGAGCCGTTTGATGGTCAGAAATCCGCCCTTCAGCGCGCCGTATTTGGTCACGGCCTCCAGAGCATAGGCCGAGCAGGTGGGCGTGAAGCGGCAGCACGGGGCCCGCAGGGGAGAGATATTATTCCGGTAAAACCGGATCAGCCACAGCAGCAGGCGCTTCATGGCTTGTCTCCTTTCTGATGAGGCCCAGCCGCTGGCTCATGGCCCAGAGGCAGCCGGCGATCTCCTGATAGGTGGCGTCCGCCGCACGGCCCCTGGCCACGACCACGATGTCGTAGCCACGGAGATAGCTCTGCTCCGAAAGGCGGTAGGCCTCCCGGATACGGCGGCGGATACGGTTGCGGACCACGGCATGGCCAATCTTGGCGCCGACGGTAAGCCCCAGCCGGTTGTAGTCCAGGCCGTTTTTCCGGCAGTAGACCACCACATAGCGTCCGGCGGCGGACTTGCCCCGCTGGTACAGCCGGCGGAACAGATGATTCTGTTTGAGTGATTGGGTATGGACCATGGTGTGACCCCTTCGGAGAATTTTGACCATAAACGTATGGGGCGAACAGATTGCTCCGTTCACCCCAAATTTTAGTATCCAAACGGTGTAGGGACGGGCGAATCAGTAGCTGAGTCTGCTTCTGCCCTTGCTGCGGCGACGGGAAAGAACCTTGCGGCCGTTTCTGGTGGCCATTCTCTTTCGGAAGCCATGGACCTTCTGTCCATGAAGCTTCTTGGGCTGATAGGTACGCTTCGTCATTCGTATACACCTCCTGAAAAATTATGCTCGACAGCGAAATATGCTGCAGCTTGTAAATCAAAGCTGTCCGCTGGACAGGCACCAGTCATTATAGCGTATAAAGCACTAAAAAGTCAACCTTTTTGGAAAATAAAATCAAATTTTATGGGACAGGCGGGCCGGGACATGGACGCCGCGGGCCTATTCCAGCGCCTCCAGCATGAACGTCACCGGCCGAAGTCCGTCGGTACAGCAGGTAAAATGGGGCTTGAGCGCCGCCACGTCGTCGTCGGGCGCAAATCCGGCCCGGTCGCACACCAGCAGGCAGTCCTTCCAGATGTCCGCCCAGGCCCAGTCGCAGAAGCCCTCCGGCTTGCAGTTGGCGAAGGGGTCCAGCGTCACCTCGAACACCATGCCCTCCCGGAAGAAGT
>CAZBOR010000146.1:0-4409 GCA_964493585.1 uncultured Oscillospiraceae bacterium | reverse complement strand
ATCAATGCTAAACTATGTGCGTCCCGGAGCGCCCCTGTAGGAGCTGCGAATGGTAGTTCGCATTATAAAATACTCCAAATAAAAACAAGTGAGGTTTTTATCATGAAAGCAGCGAGAAAACCGGCCTGTCTTGTGATAAGCATGGCGATTTTGCTGTCACTGACAGCTTGCGGGGACAGCGTGCAGACATCGGATGGCGCTGAGGCTGCCTCCGAAACGGAGACAGCTTCCGAACGCATGGCTTCTGAAACAGAGGCAGCTTCGGAGCTCCCGGCTTCCGAAACGGAGACAGTTTCGGAGCTCCCGGCTTCTGAGGAAGAGACAGATTCGGACATTCCGACTTCCGAGGAGGAGACGGTTTCTCAGAGTCCGGCCGCCGAACCGGACAGCTCGGAACCCGACGAAGCTGGGGCGCAGATGGGTCCCGGTGGTTTCAACGGCGGCGACGGAGGCCGCGGGGGCATCATCGGAGGGATGGTGGAAAACGATTCCGAAATCCAGGCTGTGCTGGACGAAAACGCCGATAAGTTTGAGCAGTTCACCTTTGAGGACGCAGAAGCCGGCGTGACCTTTGAATACAGCCTTTATATCCCCGAGAACTATGACAGCTCTCAGCAATATCCGCTGCTTCTGTTCATTCCGGATTCCACGGGTACGGGAAAAACGGCAAAGGAACTGGTGCAGCAGTATTACGGCGCAACCGTCTGGGCCACAGAGGAGGAGCAGGCAAAGCACCCGTCCTTCGTCCTCGTTCCGGCTTATACAAAGACTGCCGCCAGCGACGACGCCACCGTTTCCGAGGAAGTAAAAGCGACCGTTACATTACTGGAGCAGCTACAGGAGACATATAGCATTGATGCGGACAGGCTGTACACAACGGGGCAATCCGGCGGATGTATGTGCTCCTTCTACTTTAACGCGACTTATCCCGATCTGTTTGCGGCCAGTATGTATGTGTCGGGGCAGTGGGATATCGCCGTATTGCAGGTGCTGGAAAATCAGCCGTTTTTCTACATTACCGCAGGCGGCGACGAAAAGGCGTCCGGCGGACAGGATGAGGTCATAGCGATGTTTGACGCGGACGGCGCCGCGTACAGCTTCGGGACCTGGAACGCCCAGGACAGCGCGGAAACGCAGTCGGCGGCGGTGGCCGAGCTTTTGAGCCTTGGCCTTGACGCGAACATGATCCGCTTTGAAACCGGGACGGTATTCAAAGAAGGAGAGACCGGAATGGAACATATGGCCTCCTTCAACTATGGGTACCGCCTAACCGCCGTCAGAGACTGGCTCTTCGAGCAGACAAAGTGATTTTGTATCCTCCGGGATTACGAAAACCTCCATCGTGGTGTGGGATCGTTTCCACCATGATGGAGGTTTTTCTCTGTGGATGCGCGCTCCGTCAAATCGGAAGGCGCCGAATTGGTTTTCCGATGTGCATTTCACGCCTCCACATGGGGCCTCGCCATCCTCTGCCCAGTATTCCTCCAGTTCGCTAATCCGGCCGTTTTATCATGCCCACCGGATGGGCCTGCATCCCTGGGCCGTGAGGAAGTCGTTGACTTTGGAAAAGGGCCTGCTGCCGAAAAAGCCCCGGTAGGCGGACAGCGGACTGGGATGGGCGCTGGTCAGCACCAGCCGGGGATGGTCCGTTTCGATCAGCGCCGCCTTCCCGATGGCGTAGCCGCCCCACAGCAGGAAGGCGATGGGCTGGGGCAGCCCGTTGGTGGCGGAAATAACGCTGTCCGTGAACTTCTCCCAGCCGAAGGCCCGATGGGACCCGGCCTTGTGGGCCTCCACCGTCAGCACGGAGTTCAGCAGCAGCACGCCCTGCCGCGCCCAGGGGATGAGGCAGCCGCTTTGGGGCGGCTCCACCCCCAAATCGCCGGACAGCTCCTTATAGATATTGCTCAGGGACCTGGGGAGCTTGGTCCCCTCCGGCACCGAAAAGCTCAGTCCGTGGGCCTGACCCGGCTCGTGATAGGGGTCCTGGCCCAGGATCACCACCCGCACCTGCTCCGGCTCCGTCAGCCGCAGGGCCGCGAACAGGTCCGCTCTGGGCGGATAGACGGTCCCCGTTTCATAGGCCCGCTCCACCCGGTCCGACAGCTCCGGCCAGTAGTCCTCCTCGTTTAACAGGGCCGCCCATGCCCCAAGCTCCGAATATGTCATTGACAGTCTCCTCTCGCTGATTTTTCCATAAAACGCGCTTTTCCGGAACGGCATTACGCCTTGCGTGCTGCCGGCTTTGGACCGGGCGGCGCAAAGCCCCTCTCCTATTATATCATAAGGTTTCCAGCAGCGGAGGCAGGTCCTCCAGCCGTTCCAGCTCCAGATCCACGGGGACGTCCGCCGGCCGCGGCCTCCTCCGGGGGTTGAACCAGCAGGTGCGGATGCCCGCGTTGATGCCGCCGCGCATATCCGAGGTGATGCTGTCCCCCACGATCAGCGCCCGCTCCCGGTGAAAATCCGGAATGGCGGCAAAGCAGCGGTCGAAAAACGCCCGTGCGGGCTTGTCATAGCCCACCTCCTCGGAGATGAAAATATCCGTAAAATATCGCCGGATGCCGGAGTCCCGGAGGCGGCGGGCCTGCACATAGGCGGTGCCGTTGGACACCAGGTACAGCCGATAGGTCCCATAGAGCCGCTCCAGCAGAGCCTGGGCGCCGGGGAGATAGTCGTGGCCCCGGCTCAGCAGCTCCTCATAGATGCTCTGGGCCTCCCGGCTGGAGCGGTCCAGCCCCAGTTCTCCGAACAGCAGATCAAAACGGCGCAGCAGCACCTGGGGCCGGGTCAGCTTTCCCTCCTCCAGAAGCTCCCACTGAGCCTGGTTGATGGCGCTGTATCGAGCGGCCGTCTCCGGCAGCGGCGGAACGCCGAGCCGGGCCAGGGTCCCCAGGATGGCCCGGTTCTCCGCAGCCTGGAAGTCCAGCAGTGTGCCGTCCAGGTCAAAAAAGATGGTGTCGAGCATGGATGCTCCCTCCTCCGATGTGAAGCGGTATAGGCATTATAATCCAGCGGCCCGGAAAAGACAATATGCGTTTTCGCCAAAAACGCGGGATCGCGGCAGCAATTCCCGCCGCTCCGGGGCATAGACTGTTCCGAGGTGATGGATATGGAGGAAACGCTCAACGAAAGCGCCGTGTGGAACCGGGTGACGGCGGCCTCCCGATCGGACGGAGGGGCAGACGCGGGACCCATCGGCCCGGAGCTGCTGGCGGCCCTGGAGCGCCAGCGGGACATGGCCTATGCCTGCCGGGCGCTGCTGGGATGCTGCGGCAGCGACAGCCGGCAGGCCATGCGGCAGCTTGTCTCCCTGCAGCTCCAGCAGGCCAGGGGGCTGTCGGCCCTGTACTTTTTCCTGACGGGCCAGCGGCCCTGTCTCCCGGAGCGGAAGGAGCCGTCCCGACGGGAAACGCTTTCCGACGGGCTTCGGCGCGTCATGCAGGCGTCGGAGCTGCACGCCGGACGGCTGGAGGCTCTGGCGGGCCGCTCCACCGGGGAGGTCCGGCAGGGCCTTGGGGACCTGTGCCTCCGGGAGCGGCGGTGCTTTCACCAAATGCTGGCGCTGCTGGGACACATTCTGAACTAACCGCCGAAAAAATACGCCGTTTTTTCTTGACAACCCGCGCCGGCCAGTGTATAATGGGAAAGCCGCATCAAAGAGGCTTTCTAAGTTGCGCCCATTTTCGGGCGCCGCCTTCCGAGCGAGTCTATTATAAAGGCAGGTGCAACGCACATGCAGGCAATCATCAAGGCTTGTGGCAAGCAGTACACCGTTTCTGAGGGTCAGCTTGTCTACATGGAGAAGCTGGGCGTCGAGGCCGGCGAAACGGTGGAATTCGATAATGTCATCGCCATCGTGGACGGCGGAAACAGCCGGTTCGGTACGCCCACCGTGGAGGGCGCAAAGGTCGAGGCCAAGGTCGTCCGTAACAGCAAGGGCAAGAAGATCACAGTCTTTAAGTACCGCTCCAAGAAGGGGAGCGCTACCCGTAAGGGCCACAGACAGCCCTATACCGTAGTTCAGATCGAAAAAATTTCCGTCTGATGACAACCATTCGGTTTTACCGTGTCCAGGGCAGCTTCCGTGGATTTTCCTGCCGGGGACACAGCGGCTATGCCGGCTCCGGCGAGGACATCGTCTGTGCCGCCGTCACCTCGGCCATCCGGCTGGCGGAATGCACCGTCAACGACGTGCTGTCCGCCGGAGCGGAGGTCTCCGTTGACGAGGACGCCGCCGAAATTTCGCTGACGCTTCCCGCCGCCTGCGACAACCGGGCCGCGTGCGAGGCAGTGCTCCGGGGTCTGTTCCTGTACATGAGCGAGCTTTCCAAAGAAAATCCCCACCATTTAACGGTTTTGGAGGTGTAAATCATGCTTAAGATCGGTATTCAGTTTTTCGCGCACCA
>CAZBOR010000145.1:0-4420 GCA_964493585.1 uncultured Oscillospiraceae bacterium | reverse complement strand
TCAAGAAAATGATCGAATCCTACGAGCGCGGCATGAAGTAAATTCTGAGGCCCGGAGCGGCGGTAAGCAGGAAACGACTGCTTTCCGCCGCTTCGTGTCAATTTTACGCAGATTTTACAATTGGGCGCTTTGGTTTTTACGAAGCTGTGGTATACTATGCCTGTGAGGTGAGGATCATGTGGATATACATTGTGGAGGACGACGGGGAGATTCGCGAGCTGGAGCAGTATGCGCTGGAGCGCAGCGGTTTCCGGGTGGCGGGCTTTGACCGGGCGGCGCCGTTTTACGCGGCGATGGAGCAGGAAATGCCGGACCTGGTCCTGCTGGACATTATGCTGCCGGGCGAGGACGGGCTTTCCGTGCTGCGGCGGCTCCGGGACAACGCGGCCACACGGGAGCTGCCGGTGATCCTGGTGACGGCCAAGGGCTCGGAGATGGATACCGTTCGGGGCCTGGACCTGGGCGCTGACGACTACATCTCCAAGCCCTTTGGCATTATGGAGCTCATCAGCCGGGTCAGGGCGCGGCTTCGGAGCATACCCGCCGTACAGCGGGACCTCCGATTCGGCGGGATCACGCTGTCCCAGGAGAAGCATTCGGTCACGGTGGACGGCGCCCCGGTGGAGCTTACATACAAGGAGTTTGAGCTGCTGAAGCTGCTGCTGGCCTCGCCGGGTATCGTCTTTCCCAGGGAGCTAATCATGGACCGGGTGTGGGGCTATCCCGACGGTATGTCCAGCCGGACGCTGGATATGCATATCAAGACCCTGCGGCAAAAGCTGGGGGAAAAGGGCCGGATGGTCCAGACCATCCGAAATGTGGGCTACAAGCTGGACCTGCCGAGAGGGTGAAACCATGGGAGAGAAAATCGCGCTGAATATGTTTTATATGGGGCTGGCGGCGGCGCTTCTGGCGCTGGTCTGCTCCAGTTGGACCTTTTACAGCGTCTACCAGCAGCAGGTCCGGGAGGACCTGGCCCGACAGGGGCAGCTCATCGCCGCCGTGTTTGACGGGGAGGAGGAGACGCTGCGGGAGCTTGGGGAAACGGGTCTGCGGATCACCTGGATCCGGGCCGATGGTACGGTGCTGCTGGAGACCCGGGCCGACGCGGACGCCATGGAAAACCATCTGGACAGGCCGGAGGTCCAGGAGGCGCTGCGCGATGGCTCCGGCGCTGCAAGGCGGACCTCCAGCACTCTGGGCAGCGAGGACTATTACTACGCCCTGCTGCTGGCCGACGGCAGTATCCTGCGGGTGGCCCAGTCCGTCAGCAGCATTTATCCCATCTATGGCAGGGCGGCGCCCTACCTGGTGGGAGCGCTCTGCGTGCTGATATTGCTGGCGGTGGCGTTTTCCCTGCTGCTGACGAGGCGGCTGCTGGCCCCCATCCAGCGGCTCCCCGGGGAGCTGGAGGACCCCGGTCTGGCGGAGGACGCCGGCCGGGTCTATCCGGAGCTGAAGCCCTTTGTGCTGGAGATTCAGAAGCAGCGCCGGGAGCGGGAGGGGATGCGCCAGGAGTTTACCGCCAATGTGTCCCACGAGCTGAAAACGCCGCTGACCACCATTTCCGGATATGCGGAGATGATCGAAAGCGGCATGGCGCGGCAGGAGGATGTGGAGCGCTTCGCAGCGAAAATCCGTCAGGAGGCGAGCCGGATGCTGACCCTCATCGGGGACATTCTGCGGCTGTCCCGGCTGGACGAGGACCAGCTCCCGGCGCCGAAGGCCCCGGTGGACCTGCGGAATCTGGCCATGGAATGTGTGGATTCGCTGACCCCGGCGGCCAGGAAAAGCGGGGTGGCTGTCTCCGTCAGCGGAGACGCCTGCGTGGTGCAGGGGGATCAGGAGGAGCTGTGGGAGCTGGTCTACAATCTGGTGGACAATGCCATCCGCTACAATCGGTCGGGCGGCAGCGTCCAAGTCCGTCTGACGGCGCACGCGATCACCGTGGCGGACACGGGGATCGGCATCCCGGCGGAGCACCAGGACCGTGTTTTTGAGCGCTTCTACCGGGTGGACAAGAGCCGCTCCCGGTCCACCGGAGGCACCGGCCTGGGCCTGTCCATCGTCAAGCACGTGGCGGGCCGCCATGGGGCCGCCATCCGGATGGAGAGCACCAAGGGAGAGGGAACCTCCATCACCGTGACGTTTCCCGATTGAGCCGCGCTCCGGGGTTCTATTTTCGTCCTGCGGGCCATAAATCCCTATGGGAGCGTTTTGCACAGGGAGGGAGAAGCCATGGACCTGATTTCCATCGGGATGCTCTGCGGCGGACTGGCCTTTTTCCTATTCGGAATACACGTTCTGTCGTCCGCGCTGGCGGCGCTGGCGGGAGGGCGGCTGGAGCGGGCGCTGCGGAATCTGACAGACAGCGCCTGGAAGGGTCTGCTGCTGGGCACGGGCATCACCGCCGCCATGCAGTCCTCCTCGGCCCTGACTGTAATGCTGGTGGGTCTGGTGGACTGCGGAATTCTGGACCTGCCGCAGACCGTGGGCCTTATCATGGGCAGCAATATCGGCACGACCCTCACCCCGTGGCTGCTCTGCCTGACGGGAGGCGGGACACCGGCACAGCCGGTTTGGGCTCTGTCCATTCTGGCACTGGCGGGAGCCGTGCTGCTGACGGCATCCGGGAGAGCGCGCGGGCAGCAGGCCGGAGCCGTTTTCTGCGGTCTGGCGGTACTGCTGTACGGTCTGAAGCTGATGCAGGACGCGGCGGCCCCGCTGGCGGAGGTTCCGGCGTTCCGGGCCATGCTGCTCCGGCTCCGCCATCCTATCCTGGGCGTCCTGGCGGGCGCGGCCTTTACGGGGTTTCTCCAGTCCTCGGCGGCTTCGGTGGGGATATTGCAGGCGCTTTCCCGCGCCGGGACGGTCACCTACGGTATGGCGGTCCCCATCATTATGGGGCAGAATATCGGCACCTGTGTCACGGCGCTGCTGGCGTCCGTCGGTGCGGGCCGGAACGCCCGCCGGGTGGCGGCGCTCCATGGGAGCTTTAACGTCCTTGGGACGGCCCTCTGTCTGACGGCGTTTTACGGGCTAAATATGCTGTTCCATTTTCCGGTGTCCCGGCCCATTACGCCAGTGGCGGTGGCCGGGGTCCACTCCATGTTTAATATCGTCACCGCAGCGGTGCTGCTGCCCGCCTCCGGGAAGCTGATGGAGCTGGCGGGGGTCCCGGCGCCGGACAGGACGCGGCGCTACATACCCACAAAATAGGATCGCTCCTCCAGCTTTTTGTCCGGCGCGATATAGGAAACGCCCGGAGGAAGGAACCCTCCGGGCGGCTTTGGTCATATGTGGAGCATCGCCTTTGCGATATTGAAATACAGCAGGACGGATACGGAGTCCATGATGGTGCTAATCAGCGGCGCGGCCATGATGGCCGGGTCCACATGGATGAGCTTGGCAAGCATGGGCAGCAGACTGCCGACAACCTTCGAGATCACCACGATCAGGAACAGGGACAATGACACCACAATGGTGATGGTGGTCTGGCCGGGATAGGTGATGAGCAGTCGGATGGTGTTGACCACGCACAGCGCCGCGCCGCACAGCAGCGCCACCCGCAGCTCCTTCAGCACCACCCGGAACCAGTCCCGGAGCTGAATGTCGCCCACGGACATACCGCGGATAACCAGCGTGCTGGCCTGCGCGCCGGCGTTGCCGCCGGTGTCCGTCAGCATGGGCATACAGGTGACCAGCAGCGGGAACGCCACAAAGGCCGCCTCATAGTGGGACAGCACCAGTCCGCTGAGAGTGGCGGAGATCATCAGAAACATGAGCCAGAAAATGCGGTTTTTCGCCAGCTCGAACACACTGGTTTTGAGGTAGGGGTGGTCCGAGGGAGCGATGGCCGCCATCTTCTCCATGTCCTCCGTGGCCTCCGCTTCAATTACGTCCATCACGTCGTCGGCGGTGACGATGCCGACCAGACGGTTTTCCTTGTCCACCACGGGCATGGCCAGGAAGTCGTATTTCATCATGGTCTGGGCCACGGATTCCTTGTCGTCCAGGGTGGAGGCGGTGATGATGCCGGTCTCCATCAGGTCCTCGATGAGCGTGTCGTCCGTGCTGAGCAGCAGCTCCTTCACGGTGACGACGCCCTCCAGCACCCGCTTGCGGTTGGTGACATAGCAGGTATAGATCTGCTCCGTTTCCTCGCCCCGCTGGCGGATGCGGGAAATGGCCTGGAGCACGGTCATATCCTTGTGGAGGTCCATGTACTCGGCGGTCATAATGCTGCCGGCGGAGTCCTCCGGGTATTTGAGAAACTGGTTGATAAGGGAGCGGGTTTCCGGCTTGGCGTTTTTCAGCACCCGCTTGACCACCATGGCCGGCATCTCCTCCAGCATATCCACCGCGTCGTCCACGAACAGGTCCTCGATGATAACGCCGATTTCCTGGTCGGTGATGGCGT
>CAZBOR010000144.1:0-4424 GCA_964493585.1 uncultured Oscillospiraceae bacterium | reverse complement strand
CACATAGTAGCGCTTGATCTCGTCCATCCCCACATAGTAGCCCCAGTTGCGGCCAAAGGAGGCCGTGGCCTGGTTTTCGGGGAGCTGGACCCACAGGTCCTCCAGCTCCTGAAGATGGTCGCCGTTTGTCTCATAGATGGTCCGGCGGCTCATCAGGTCCTTGATATGTTCAATATCCCATACCCGGATGATCCGCTCCTCATTGGACCGGGTGATCTTCTTTTTCTTTGCCATCGCGGTCATCCTCCTTTATATCCCATAGCTGAAGGTGTCAGCAAAGGTGTCGTACGGCTCCGGCATGGGCGGCATTCTGGTGGCGGCCCTGGTGCCGGAATAGAGCTCATGCAGCTTCACCGCTTTGGACGGCTTCGGCGGCTCCAGACCCCTGAGGGACTCAAACTCCGGCAGATCCGGATAGGACTTTACCTCCTTGGTACCCCAGTCGGAGCCGGCGGGCCGGTCGATGTCGGTGAGATACTGCATATGGAGGATTTTCCACTGGCCGTCCTCGTAGACGAAGTCCATGCAGACGGTACCCAAAATCCAGTTGGAGATGGGGCCGCGGGTGTCCACGGTGGTATTGAATCCAAAGAGGGCGCAGTAGCCCTTGGCGGTCTCGCCGTCCTCCGCCACCTCGATGACGTAGTTGCTGATGGATTTCAGCTCCATCAGGCCCACGCCGAACACCTCCTCGTCAGACTTATCCCCCAGCTTGTCGGGGAACTTCGCCTTCAGGCAGGCGGCCACCTTGGCGGTGTAGCCGGGGAACCAGCCGAAGTACGCCTTCACCTCGTCCCGGCCCACATACCAGCCGTCGTTGACCCCGTAGCAGATGTCCTCGCGGCTGGACCACAGGTCCTCCACGATCTGCGCCTCCCGCTTGAGCAGGAGATAGTGGACGAATTTTCCCATCTGGTTTTTCACATCGCGCCGGTCCTCCCAGCGTTCCACCAGATGCTCGATCTGTAGATTTGTCATAATATACCTCCTCGTATTACTACCGCTCCAGGTAACGGTCGTAAGCAGTCTGCTGGGCGTCCAGGGCGTTCTGAAGTCCCATCGCCTCGATATCCGCCACATACTCGGCGTAGCTCTCCTCGGTCAGCTCCGCAGAGCCGGTGACAAATTTCAGCGCCATTTCCGCCACATGGGTGGTGATGTCGCTCATGGTATTGGAAACGGTATCCGCCTCATCCACGTTCATCTTCGCGCCGGTGGGGATTTGGGAGGTCGTGACCGTGGACGGGTCATCGGCGGCGTTGATCCACTGGGTATAGGCCGCAAGCTGCAGCTCCGTATACTCCAGGTCGAACTTGTGAATATCATAGATGAAGCCGCCGCTGGTGCAGAGGAACACGCCGTTGGCCATCTTGAGGGAGGGCAGTCCCAGATCGTTGTTGACGATCTCGCCGCCCAGCACCGGGTCGCCGTTCTCGTCATATTCAAAGGTCACGCCCTCGTAGCCGTAGTTGATAAACTGGGTCAGAGCGGGGTCATACCAGATGTCGCACCAGCGGAGGGCCAGCTCGATGTCATCGCAGCTCTCGGTGACGGAGAAGCCGCCGGTTCCCGCCGCCGAGGTGGAGGACTCGATATAGCCGCTGCGGGCCTCGTCGATGCCGGGGTCGCTCATCAGGGACAGCTCCGCGTCGGGGTTAACGGACGCCAGCAGGTCCTGATAGGTCTTGATGTAGCCGACATCGGAGAACCAGATGCCCGTCTGCTCATTGGAAATGATGGTCTCATCGGGCAGGTTGCTCATCTGAGAGGTGAAATCGGAGTTGATGATGCCCTCGGCATACCAATCCCGGAACATACACAGGTAGTCGTAGTAGGCGTCGGAGATGGTGGCCAGCTCCACCTTGCCGGTCTCCAGGTCCACATAGAAGTTATTGGCGTCCGCCGTGGCGGTGATGCCATAGCCGCCGGCCATCAGGCCCCAGGGGGACAGCACCTGATAGGGCATCACATAGGGATCGGTGATGCCGTACTGGTTCTTAAACGCCACCATCGCCTCGTGCATCTGGTCATAGGTCTTGGGGACCTCCAGGCCCAGCTCGTCCAGCCAGTCCTGACGGACCAGGAAGCCGGAGTCCGAGGTGTCCTCCACGGGAAGGTCCACACGGGGCATATTCAGAATACGGCCCTCCAGGGTCTCCAGATCGCCCGCCAGGTCATATTCCTCCACCAGAGACAGGAAATTCGGCACGCAGTCCTCATACTCCAGCAGGTCCACCGCCACGCCGTCCTCATACGCCTGATCCGCCGTGTCGTAGTAGTTCAGGGCGTCATTGATAATGTCGCAGTAGTCGCCGGAGGCGATCATCAGCGTGAAGTTGGTGGTGGCGTCCATCATGTTCACCATCTGGAACTCGATATGGATATTGGTGAGCTCCTCAAACTTCTGATACAGATAACTCTTATCGTTGGGAGTATCCATGATCGCGGTCAGCGCGGGCGGCTGCGTGTAGAACATGGTCAGGGTGGCGGGCTCCTCGGTGAGCGGCTCAAACACGGACCAGTCGAAATCCGCATCGCCGGCCACGGGGCCCTCCACGACTTCCTCCTCTACGGGTTCCTCTTCGGCGGAGATCTCCTCTGCGGACGCCTCCATCTCCACCTCAGGCTCCTCCTCAGGCTCCTCCTGGGCCTGGACAGGCTCTTCCTCCTGGGCCGATTGGACGTCAGAGGTCCCCTCCGCACTGCCGGAGGCCGCTGTGCCGCCGCAGCCGGAGAGCAGCGCCAGCACCATCACCACCGCCAGAAGCAGCGATAACAATTTCTTTCTTTTCATATTAGAATCCCTCCTTATGGTTTTTTCCATGTCTCCACATGGACAGTTTCATTGTATTTCATAAAAAGCGCTTTGATAATCCCCATTTCCTGACCTTCCTTACGGAGAATTTACTTTTTTCTTTACAAAAATCGACCAGGGTAAAAAATCGGGGATCGTGCCGCTGACACCCTTTTGACACTGAAAAAATCCTGCCCAAGCCGGAAACCCGGCTTGGGCAGGATCGCTATACGGCAGCCCATCCGCAGAGCGGACGGATCCTTTTTTCATTTTATAATCGCAGACCGGCGCGTTCTCTCCGCTCCCCTCAGGATACAAGGGAGATCCCGCTCAGAGGCCAGATTCGCAAGATGACTCGTCCGATGACCTGTTCATACGGGATACATCCGACCTCGCTGCTCCGGCTGTCCACCGAAACGCTCCGGTGGTCGCCCATGACGAAGATACTGTTGTCCGGGACCTGATAGGGGTATTCGCGGTCCGTGATGCCCAGGGCCTTATCTGTCACATAGGGCTCATCCAGCAGCTGCCCGTTCACATATACATTTCCCTCGCTATCAATATTGACCCAGTCTCCGGGGCCGGCGATCATACGCTTCAGCAGCACATTCCCGGACACCCGGACGGCGCACAGGTCGCCGGTTTCAAAATCTGATGTTTTTACCAGCACGATAACGTCGCCATCCTCCAGAGTCGGCTCCATGCTGGTACCTGATACCTGGAGGACCGGCAGGAACAGCGTCACCAGAAGCACCGCCACCGCCGCCACGACCAACAGGATTGCTACGGTATTTCCAAGGATTCGCCGGAACTGCTGCCCCCGCCGCAGGCGCTGGCGCTCGGACAGCACCTGCTCCTCAGAGGGGATGGCCACACGTTTCCGCCGATCAGCCTTCGCTGTCGCCATCGGAACAGCCCTCCTTTGCGCTGTGGAGGAGCGCGTCCAGATTCCGGGGATCGTCGCGCTGCTTCTGGGAGGACGGCAATACGGGGCTCTGCCCTCTCCTGGATTGTTCTCTCAGCTGCTTGCACTCCTCTTCGGCCTTGGCCAGCATCTCATCGCGCTGCTTCATGGTGAGCCGGGCCAGCTTGACAGCCTGCTGCTTCATGCGGGTGAGGTATTCGTCCGCCTGCGCCCTGGTCTGCTGCGCCTCCTCCAGCGCAGCCTTGGCCTCGTCCCGGTATCCATCCGCCGTGGCCTGGGCCGCTTCAAACAGACCGTTCAGCTTTGCCAGGACCTCCGCCAGAGAGCCGGACTGCTCGACTGCCACCCGGCGCTCCTCCAGCTTTTCCCGGAGCGCGTCATTCTCCTCCTGGAGACTGCGCTCTGACTGCTGCAGCGTATAAATGATCTCGATCAGATCCGCCCGGCTGAGTCGCCGGAACTCCTTGTCCGTCATATCCCGTTCCCTCGTTTTCCATGGGGTCATTCCGCCTGTAGGTCCTCCGGCTCCGGGAGCGTGTCCCCGTCCGGGCGCAAGGCCGATCAGGCGCAGAGCAATATAGCCGTTTCTTCCGATTTCCGTCTTACATAAAGCACCTTGTCATATCCGCTTTGACACAATATATAGTATACCGCCTGTAAAATCAAAAAGCAATACCCAAATTGAAAAATTAAGGAAGGATTTTC
>CAZBOR010000143.1:0-4432 GCA_964493585.1 uncultured Oscillospiraceae bacterium | reverse complement strand
TCTCCTCGCCGCAGACGAAGGCGCCGGAGCCGAGCCGGATGCCGATGTCAAAGCTGAAGCCGGTGTCAAAGATGTTCTCGCCCAGGAAGCCGTACTCGTGGGACTGCTCCAGGGCGTGCTGGAGCCGCTGCACCGCGATGGGGTACTCGGCCCGGACGTAGATGTAGCCCTGGGTAGCGCCGATGGCGTAGCCCGCGATGGTCATGGCCTCCAGAACGGAGTGGGGGTCGCCCTCCAGCACAGACCGGTCCATGAACGCGCCGGGGTCGCCCTCGTCCGCGTTGCAGCAGGCGTACTTGACAGGGCCGGGGGAATTGGCGGCAAACTGCCACTTCATGCCCGTGGGGAAGCCCGCGCCGCCGCGGCCCTTGAGGCCGGAGGCCTTGATCTCATCAATGACCTGCTGGGGTGTCATTTCGGTAAGTACCTTTGCCAGGGCGGCATAGCCGTCGTAGGCGATGTATTCGTCGATGTCCTCCGGGTTGATAACGCCGCAGTTCCGCAGGGCAATCCGCACCTGGTCCTTATAGAAGGGCGTGTCGGTGAGGCTGGTGGACTTGCCGCTCTCGTCTGTCTCGCTGTAGATCAGCCGGTTTACAATGCGGCCCTTGAGGATGTGCTCCTCCACGATCTCCTTTACGTCCTCCACGGATACATGGCTGTAGTATACGCCTTCGGGATAGACCACCACGTTGGGGCCCTTGGCGCACAGACCAAGACATCCGGTTTTGACCACCCGGACCTCTTTATCCAGCCCATGGTCTTGGAGCTGGGCCGTAAATTCGTCGATGATGGCGGTCGCGCCGGCAGAGGAGCATCCGGTGCCGGTACAGACAAGGATATGCGCTCTGATAAACTCCATAGCTTTGATCCTCCTTATTCTGCCGCGCCGATGGTGTACTCTGTCACCACCTGCTTATTGACGATGTGCTGGGCCACGATGGTGGGGACCTTGTCCGCAGTCATCTTCACATAAGTGACCTTCTCCTGACCGGGGACATAGACCTCTACGATGGGTTCCAGCCGACATACGCCGATACAGCCGGTCTGTGTCACCTGAACGTCGTCCAGACCGCGTCTGTTGATCTCCTCCACCAAAGCATTGAGCACCGGACGTGCGCCGGCGGCGATGCCGCAGGTGGCCATGCCGACCACCACGCGGATGGTGTCGCTGTCCTCCTTGCGGAGATTCATCTTGCTCTGCATACTTTCGCGGAGTGCTTTCAGCTCTTCCAAAGATTTCATTTCTTAACGCTTCCCTTCTAAAGTGGATTCATTTTCTGTGAGAAAATCGGTGATCCATCCCAGGACCTCCGGCTCTGCCAGGGATATGTCCCCCATGATCTCCCGCAGCTCCCGCGTGTCCAGGGCATAGCCGTCCTCGCCCCGCGTGTGGGTGAAGAGGAAGTCGATGTCCGGACTGCCTTGGATCAGGGTGACAATGGAGGAGGCCAGGTCGCCCAGGGGTGGCATATCGATGTTGTTCGGGTCAAACCAGGCCGATGTGGCCGTACCCTTTCCCAGCTCGGACGCGACGGTCAGGTCGCCGCCCGCCATCTGCGCCTCCATCTGGAGCAGCGGGATGCCCAGGCCAACCTTTCTGGTGGTTCTGGTGGTGGTGAAGGGGTCAGTGACCCGCGCCACAAACTCCGGCGTCATGCCGCACCCATTGTCCCGGACCGTGATGGTCAGGCGCGCAGGGTCCTCCGCCACCGTGATCTCGATCCGCGTGGCCCCGGCCGTCACCGAGTTTTTGGCAATATCCAGAATATTGAGGCTCAGTTCCTTCATTATTTGTACTTCGCCAGAACGTCGTCCACCTGATCGGGGGTCATACGTCCGTACACGTCGTCGTTGACCATCATGACCGGAGCCAGACCGCAGGCGCCCACACAGCGGGTCGCGTCCACGGAGTATTTTCCGTCCGGAGAGATGGAGCCGACGGGACATCCCAGCCGGGCCACGATCTTGTCCAGAATGGCCTGGGAGCCCTTGACGTAGCAGGCGGTCCCAAGACATACGGTGATCTTGTACTGTCCCTTGGGATTGAGGTTGTAGAGGGAATAGAAGGTGGAGATGCCGTAGACCTCCTCCAGAGGGATGTCCATGCCCTCGGCGATCATGATCTGCACCTCCTCCGGGAGATAGCCAAAGATCTCCTGGGCTTGCTGCATCACAGGCATGGTGCCGCCGGGAACATCCTTATACTGGGCGATCACTTCCTTCAGCTTTGCTTCCTGCTCCGGCGTTCCGGAGTAGGGGACCACAGTTTTTGTGTTTGGCATATAAGTTTTTCCTCCTTTTCGGGCGCTGGCGCCCGCAGTGTACCAACCGAAACGGCCCCAATGGCTCCCGCAGGGCCGCTGCGGAGCAAGTCCGCCACTTCTATTATAACGTAAAATCAGGGCTTTGACTATCCTAAAATTTCCGTTTTTTTCACGCCGCCCGGCCTGATGGAGCCGCCGGGCAGGAAAGTCTGTGACTTTTTTCACAACCAAAAGGGTTCTGCTTTCAATTTTGTCTCATTCAGGACATTGAATTTTCAAATATCTGTAAGTCCACTTTCCAGCTCGTGAATTTGCATAATTTTCATCCCGAATTTGCCGGGAAATTTCTACATCAATCCCTTCCGGTCCATCGCGCCCACAGGGTAAAGGGCAAATCCAGCAGCACCAGCACCAGCGCCGTCAGCGCGCCGTAGCCCGCCAGATACCCCAATCGGCCGGGAAGGCGGGCACAGAGGACCAGAGGCGTGCCGGCCACGGGGCGCATGAGGAACATATAATTGGTCCCCAGCAGAAGATTCAGACCGTAGACCACCAGCGCTGCGGGCAGCAGGAACAGCGCCACCTTCCAGAGCCGTCCCACCCTGGGCCTCGCCTGACCCGTCAGGACGGCGATCAGGGAGAACTGCACCAGCATGGCGTGATAGAGGAAGCTGTGTACCGATTGGAAGTGCCACAGGGGCATATCGGTCCAATCGGGAAACAGCAGCGCCGCCATACCGCCGGAGAAGCACAGGCTCCAAAGGAGCTGTCCCGCAGCGTCGGACCGGGGGTGCCACGCCGCCCACAGGCAGAGGAACATGGCCATCGAGCACAGGTGCAGCGGCAGATACCCCACGGAAAAGCGCCCCTGCAGGGCCAGGATCAGGTCCTTGCACAGCTCCATGACCACCATGGTCACGGCCATGGTACGGAGCATCCGCTGCCGCCGCGCCCAGCTCAGGCGGCATCCAAGGGCCACGACCAGGGCGCTGACCACAGCCAGAAGCCCCAGGACCGCCAGATGCTCCGGCCCAAAGGGGGAAAAGCCCACGCCCTGGGGCAGATCTGCCTCCGGTGTAAAGAAATTCGACAAATCCACCACTCCATACTAGTAATTTTTCCCATTCAGTAGTGGAAAAGCCGCCCGGCGTCGGACCGGGCGGCAGCTTCATCAAAAATACTTTTTGATCCCTTCGGTGGCGGAGGAGACGTCGGCAGAGATGGAAATGGTAAAGTCAATCTTGTTGGCATTGCCGAAATCCTCGCACCACTGGAGGAAAGCCTCGGTCTGCTGTGTGTCGTTGCATACGGAAATTTTATAGAGACTGTCAATGAAGATGTGTGTAATATCGTAATCGCCGGCGTGCAGACCGCTGACAAATCCCTGCAGGTAGTGATACCCGCCGATCGGATAGTCGCTGGCCTCCACAAGGCGGACGCTGGACTTTATGTCGTAAACGAGCTTGCTGCCCTTTTCGATGCAGACGATGTGGCCGGCTTCCGTTTCGACGGCGTTGTTGATGGTGTCCACCATCTGCTTGGTTTTTCCGGAGCCCTTGACGCCCATAATAACCTTGACCATAGATGATTACCCCTTTCGTTTTGTCGGCCGTGGCCGACGTGTGGTAATATAGTATCATTTTCATGCGTGATTTTCAACCGTTTTTGAGAATTTTACAGATACAAAATCAATTTTCCACTGGAAGCATCTGGTTATCGTCCCAGATTGGTCATCATATTCTTCTTATAGGCTTCCACGCCGGGCTGGTTAAAGGGGTTCACGCCCAGCACATAGGCGCTCAGGCCGCAGGAGAGCTGGAAGAAATACATCAGGTAGCCCATGGTCCGGGCGTCCATCTGGCCGCATTTCAGCACGATCACCGGCACGCCGCCGTCCACATGGGCCTGGACCACGCCCTGATAGGCGTTTTCCTCCACATAGCTGACGGTCTTGCCCACCAGATAGTTCAGATCGTCCAGATTTCTCCAGTCGATCTCGATCTGAAGCTCCTTGGCCGATGGGGTGAACCGCACCACGGTTTCAAACATATTCCGCTCTCCCTGCTGGATGAGCTGGCCCATGGAGTGCAGGTCCGTGGTGAATTGCAGGCAGGTGGGGAAAATGCCCTTGCCGTCCTTGCCCTCGCTCTCGCCAAAGAGCTGCT
>CAZBOR010000142.1:0-4441 GCA_964493585.1 uncultured Oscillospiraceae bacterium | reverse complement strand
GAAGTACGGCGGACACCAGTGCCGCATCCTCCGGCGAGAGCCAGGAGGCATCTGCCGCCGCCACCCAAGACACCGCAGAAGCAGAGGAAACCCAGGAAAGCCAGGAAACCCAGGAGGCTCAGGTGCCGCAGGAGCCTTCTGCGGAGGTCCCGGTCGCTACGGTCAGTTATCCCCTGTCCGGGGACGATCTGACGCTGACCGTTTTCACCAGCTTTCCCAGCAACCTGACCTCCTATATGTCCACCTTTGACGACCATCCCGGTTTCCAGGCTGTGGCCGAGGCCACCGGCGTGAACATCGAGTTCACCCAGGTCGGCATGGAAAACTCCGCCACCCAGTTTGAGCTGATGGTTGCCTCCGACAGCTTTACGGACATCGTGCTGGGCTTTGACGACCTCTATGTGGGCGGCGCAACCGTGGCCTATGAGGAGGACGTCATCTATGACCTGGCCGATCTGGTGGCGGAGTATGCCCCGGATTACTATGCCACCATTCTCTCCGAGGACTACTACAGCGATATTGTCTATGAAAACGACGGCACCATGCTGGCGGTCTACGGTCTGTATCTCTACGACTACACCGCCGTTTCCAACGGCCTGTTCATCCGCCAGGACTGGCTGGACGACCTGGGGATGGACGTACCCGTCACCTATGACGACTGGTATGAGGTCCTGACCGCGTTCAAGACCGAGAAAGGCGCCGATGCGGCGCTGCTGCTGCCCAACGGCACCGAGTCCAACGGCTCCGTCTACGCCGGCGGCTACGAGACTGCGGGCTACTCCACCGACGCCCGTATGACCAGCAAGCACTTCTTCCAGAAGGACGGCGTGGTCACCAGCTCTCTCATCGACGACAACTACCGCGACTATCTCGTTATGATGCACCAGTGGTTCGCCGAAGGGCTAATCTACAACGACTTTTTCTCCAATGAAACCAGAGACATCATGGATGCCCTAATCTACGCGAACGATACGGGCATCTTTGACGGAAAGGTGGACTACATCACCAAGTACGAGTCCGGCGATACCACCGGGACCATCAAGCTGACCGGCATCACGGACCCCGTAATGAACGAGGGCGACGTCAACAAGTTCGGCAACTATGTTACCGAGAAATCCTCCGCCAGTATTACCACCGCCTGCGACAATGTAGAGGTGGCGCTGGAGTGGCTGAACTACTTTTTCACGGAAGATGGAATTCTGCTTGCAAACTATGGCCAGGAGGGTGTAAGCTATGAGTACAATGCAGCTGGCGAGCCGGAATTTACGGATTTGATCCTAAACAACGAGGACCCGGAGCTTCAGTTTGGAAATGTCACCCGCCTGTATCTGCTGGACGAGGTCATGCCCACAGTCTACGACCAGACCCGTGAGCTGGCCGCCTACAACGAAAAGGAGCAGGCCGCCATCGCCACATGGACGGAAAACACAGAGGCTGTGTACACCCTTCCCACTCTGACGCTGGACTCCGAGCTGAATGAGGAGCTCTCCTCCATCCTGCTGGATGTGGAGACCTACGCCTCCGAAAACATCATCAAGTTCATCACGGGCGACAAGGACCTCTCCGAGTGGGACAGCTTTGTTTCCACGGTCAAGGACATGGGCATCGAACGCTGCATTGACATCTATCAGGACGCCTTGGACGCTGCCTGATACAGAAAGGAATCTTCTGCAGTGAGTGAATTTCTAACACTTTATCCGGGCATATACCTCCCGGAAGAGCGGCAGGCCATGGAGGGCATTCAGGCCCAGATCTGTGAGGACCTCAAGCGGTCTGAGCTTTCCTTTGAGGAACTGGCGGCGACCTCGGAGGGACGGAGCCGCGGTCTGGCCTACCGTATCACCGCCCAGCCGGAGGAGGTTCAGGCCCGTATGCGGATGCTGGACCCGGACAACCCTATCTGGTTCCAGGGAATCCATGGCAGACTTCCCGTGCCGGAAACCTGGTCCTGCCCCAAGGGCGGCTACTTCGGCGGTATGAACAAGTCCTTCGGAGACCTGACCTGTGTAAAAGAGCACCACCACTACTGCCAGTTTTTGAAACCCGTCTACCAGGGAGACACTCTGTATCCCGTGCTGATGGACCAGCAGGTGTGGGACGCCACGCCCTATGAGGGCAGCGAATTCCGCACCTGGGCCCTGCGGGGTACCGGCTACGTCTACAACCAGCGCGGCGAGCTGGTGGTGATCCAGACCTGCGGCGTGGAGGAATGCTTCAAAATCTATGCGGACCCGTCCCGACGCACCTGGCACGCCGAAAACATCGGCGTCAGCGAACCGGAGTTCGCCAACCACAAAATCCATCACTATACCCAGGAGGACTGGGCGGAAATTCAGCGGCTTTGGACGCTGGAGGTCCGCCGCGGTGACGCGCCCCTCTACTGGGAGGATGTGGAAGTGGGCGATATGCCTCCCATTACCGTGGACGGCCCCTATAGTTGCCCCGGCAAGGGCGGTATGGTCATGTCGGTCAGCACCCCCTCCCGGAGCGACTGGTATGTCCGGGCTCACTTTGGCGAGGCAGATCTGGTGCAGGACGGCTTCGGCGTCTATCACAACCCCGCGCTGGACGAGCAGGAGGGCCGGGAGAAACGGCAGGCGATGGAGGAGATGATGCGAAAAGCGCCGCATCCGCCGGAGCCGGGTGACAAAAAGCCCGCCAAGCCTCCGCTGGACAACTCTCCCGTGGCTGTGCGCGGCAAGGCCACCTTTGACAACTACACCGGGCGGGATTCCGCTCTGCGGGCCATTCACAACTGGATTGGCAATCAGGGAACCATCACCGCCCTGAGCTGGTGCATCGGCGCGCATGGGGACCATGAAAACGGCATCCCCTGCCACCCCAACCGGAAAAGCCCCTTCGCCGGGGTACCGGGGATGGAGGGCCGCCACACAGAAGTCCACGGCGAGGAGGGCGACCTGTCGATTAACCGGCTCTATGTGACCGGAAAGCGCATAGACGAGGCAGGCAACCACCTGGTGGAACTGACCTGGTGGTGCGAAACCATCGAGCATCAAATCCATACGGAGGGAACCGCGACTGTGCGGCTCCCATCCAGAGGGTAAAAAGCGTCCCGGAAGTCCTTTCACAGGCTTCCGGGCGTTTTTACGGCTGTCTGCGGTATTCGGATGGGGTGACGCCCACATAGCGTCGGAACACCCGGCTCATGGAATAACGGTCGATATAGCCGGTGCGCCGAGCCATATCGGAAAGGCTCATATTGGTGCTGCGGAGCAGGAGCTTGATGTGCTCGATCCGCGTCAGATGAATGTAATCCAGCAGCTTGATTCCGGTTCCCTCGTGGAATATGTGGGAGATATAGGACGGATTCATGCCAAACTGGCGGCTGGCATTTTCGGCGTTCAGGTTCGGGTCAGCGTAGTTGTTCTGGATATAAATGGCAATTTTCCTGGCCCAGCCCAGGTCCCTGCCACAGCCGCTGCGGGACCGGACCTGATCCATGGCGGTAAAGATGACGTGTATCTGCCGGTGCAGCTCCTCCATGTTCTTGGCGCTGTGGATCAACTGGATTTCCCGCAGAAGGTTCTCCTGGGCGCCCATGGGGAGCTCCATGGTGTCGCAGAGCTGATACGCGAAGAATTCCATGCGGCTGATAAGCTCCTGGGTCAGTGAGGTGACGGTGGCCGGCGCGGACGCCCGCAGCTCTGTGAGCTGCACCAACAGCGTCTCCGCATCCTGATAGTTCTGGGCATTCATCAGCGCGTAAAACTGCTTTTCCAGGAGCTTTTTCTCCTCAATGGCCGAGGCGGAAAGGCCGTTCTGAAAATCGCGGTACAATATGACCGGGCTGCTTTGCTGGAAGAACGGCGCGTGGGCAGCCACGGAAAACGCCTCCTGGTATGCGTCGTAGACGTTTTGGGTATGCAAATGCAGCGCGCTGACCGAGAGCTGCAGGGACAGCCCCAGCTCGCCCCGAATATGCTCCAGGGCATTTTCCAGCCAGCCCAGTAGGGACTGGGTGAACTGCTCCTCCTGTCTGACCGACAGAGCCTCCGGGAATTTCATCCCCAGCGCAAGGATCAGAAAACCCTCAACAGGAATCCGCTGGAGGACCACGGACGCCGGCACGCACTGCCGGAACAGCGCCTCCGCCGCACCGGCAAGCTGCAGCATCTGGGGCTTTGGGAGCTTCTCTCTGGAGAGCACCGCGCTCTCCGCCACGAGCGGGTCCATATGTACCACCAGATCATGGGTGCAGTCTGCAAAAAAATCGTATGGCTCATAGATGGTTCCGCGAAACGCGCTTGGCATGGTGATTCCCCCTAATCGGTCTACGGTAATATTATGCCCCACCGGACAGGGTGTTGTCAATAGCGACGTGGAAAGTACAAAGAAGCCTGTTAACTGCCGCCCAGAATAGCTCGACCCAGGCGCTTGACAGGAGCCTGTTATTATGATAGCATACTTACATAATATGTTT
>CAZBOR010000141.1:0-4487 GCA_964493585.1 uncultured Oscillospiraceae bacterium | reverse complement strand
CCCGGCGTTACGCCTGAGGAGGTCCAGGCCAAGACCGGCGCCAAGCTCATTATCCCTGAGGACATCGGCTGCATGGTGTAATTTTGGTAACACGAAAACGAGGGTCTGCCGCGATTTCGCGGCAGACCCTTTTTGCATATCTAAGGAGCGGTATCATTCCGCATCCGCCGTGTCCTTCTGGCCTCTGGTCAGCACATGGACCCAGCGGTAGCCGTTGGTATAGATCGCAACGGGCAGGCACTTGAAGATCTGGTCGCAGTTCAGAAAGAACACCACCCAGAACACCGGGAGCTTCCACCAGAAGGCCGCCGCAAAGGACAGGGGCATAACAATGACCCAGGTGGAGATCAGGTTCAGACGCATATTGAATCTGGTCTCGCCGCCGCCCCGGACGATCCCCACCGAGGCGGGCATCTGGTAGGCCATGCCGATGAAAATCAGCACCATCAGGCCCAGCAGCTCCCACGCCAGCTCCATGGCGCTGGGGCTCAAGGCGTAGAAGCTCAGCAGCGGCGCACGGATGGCCAGCAGCACCCCTCCCAGCGCCAGTCCCACCCCCAGGAAAATGGCCTGGAGCGCATGGACATAGGGCCGCAGCTGCGCCCGCTCCGTCAGACCGGAGCCGATGGTTTTCCCCACCACCACGGAGGTAGCGGAGGCCTCGCTGACAGTGACAACCTTGAGATACTGGAACATGGTGGTCGATACGGAATTGGCGGCGATGGCATCCGCCGACAGATGGCCCAGAATCCCCGTCTGAATGGGCGTCGCCAGGCTCCAGAGCAGATTGGTAAACACCACAGGCACCGCCACACGGCGGTAGTCCCCGGACATGGCCTTGTTGCGGCGAAATGGGTTCTCCGCAAAAAGCCGGAGCTTCCGATCCACCCGGACCACATAGAACAGCACCACGCACAGCTCCAGCACGCGGGCCGTGAGCGTGCCAATGGCCGCGCCGCGAATTCCCATCTCCGGGAATCCGAAGCGCCCGAAAATCAGCGTGTAATTGATGCAGACGTTGACGACCAGGCTCATGGCCGAAACGCAAAAGGAGATATGCACGGTTTCCACGCTTCGCAGCGCGGCGATCAGAATGGTGGTCAGCACATAGAACACATAGGTATATTTCAGCAGGGACAGGTACTCCAGTCCCGCCTCGATGATGGCCTCGTCTCCGGTGAACAGCATCAGAAGCTGCCGGGGCAGCAGCGCCGTCAGCGCCAGCACCAGCAGTCCAAAGACCAGTCCCACCTTCAGGGCGGTCCCGGTGAGGGCGCGGATGGGCGACAGCTCCCGCCGTCCCCAATACTGGGCGTTGAGCATCACCATGGCATCCCCGATGGCGATGGTGATCTGCTGCACCAGAAACTGTATCTGATTCACCGTGGCAGCTCCCGACAGGGCCGCCTGACTGTAGCTGCCCAGCATCAGGTTGTCCGCCACATTGACGGAGTAGGCCAGCACGTTTTGCAGCGCCACCACGGTCAGCAGCCGAAACAGCGTCCGGTAAAAGCCCCGGTCACGGGCAAAAAACGGCATAAGGGGATCCCCTCTTTCCATCCATCAAGCTCCTCTATAGGAGCCTGCCGGCGCTCCCGCAGGATCGCCGTATTTCTTCCGCCTTATTTTACAGGATTCCCGGCGGGATGTCAAATTGAATATGCAAGAGGCGAAATATGTGCTATAATCATGGAAAAAGGACCGAGGGGGATATTTGATGGGGCTATGTGACAAAATCCGCCGGGCGCGGACCCGGCGCAGCAACACCCAGATGGACCTGCTGAAGCTGTACGGGATCTTCTGTGTGGTATACGCGCACTGCTTTACCCACGGCTTTTCCGGGCTTGGGGTGGTGTCCTCGGTGTATGTGATCCAGATCTTCATGTTCTGCTCCGGCTATTTTTATCGCCGGGAGACGGACAGCGTCGGCGCGGCGGCATATCTTAAGAAATGCGCCAAAAGCTACCTGCTGCCCTATTTCGGCTGGAATCTGGCCTACGGGCTGCTCCATGAGGCGCTGTACCGGCTGGGGGTGCTGAAGTTCGGGTCCGGACTGAGCCTGTATACGCTGCTGGTGCAGCCCTGGCTGGACGGAGAGCAATTCGGGCTGAATCTCCCGTCGTGGTTTCTGCTGACATTGTTCCTGGTGGCGGTGATCACATGGCTGGTGCGTCATCTGCTCAGCCGCGTCACCGCCATGACGGGGACCGTGGATGCGGTCCTGCTGGGGGTGCTGCTGGCGGTGGGTCTGGCCGCAGTGGCGCTGGCCGGGCCAAGCGAGGACCACGGCCTGCGCGCCGCCGTGCTCCGGCCCCTGGTGCTGCTGCCCTATTATCAGCTCGGCATCGTCTACCGGACCTGGAACCCGGGCCCCAGGGGACACGCGGTCCTGCTGCTGGGGGCCGCTGCGGTGCTGGCGGCGATCTGGCGGTTTGGCGGCAATATCGGCACCAAGATGCTCTATTGCAGCTTTACGGGAAATCCTGTGCTGCTGGTGCTGGCGGCGGTGGCGGCGGTGCTGCTGACGGCGTCGATCTGCGGACTGGCGGCTCCGGCGCTGTCCGGGGTGCGTCTGGTCCGCTACGGCGGCCGCTGTACCATGTACATCATGCTGCATCATATGCTGGTGCTCTACGGCATACAGGGGCTGTGGTACCTGATCGGCGCTGCGGGCTTTGCGTCCCAGCGGTTCCAGACAAGCCTCTGGTACCGTTTCTGTTTCCAGCGGCCCTGGCTCCTGTGGGTCTATCTGCTGGCAGCGCTGGCGGTTCCCATGGCGGCGCACTATGTCTATGAGACCCTGGTGCTGCGTCTGGGGACCGGACGGGACGCCTAGCCGGAAAGCGCCTTTTTCGGCGTTTTTCCTCCAAAGACTTGATTTTCACACAGTCACAGGGTATAATCATAGAATATTATAATAATTTGCCAAATGCGTTTTGCGTTGGAAGGCCCCTGGGTCTTGGAAGGAGTTTGCTTATGTGTGGTATCGTTGGCTTTGCCGGCAGCAGCGCGGCTGCCCCCATCCTGCTCGATGGGCTGGCAAAGCTGGAATACAGAGGATATGACTCAGCGGGTATCTGTACCTGCCACGATGGGAATCTGTCCATTGTGAAGAAGGAGGGGCGGCTGCAAAATCTGATCGACGCCACCTCCGGCGGCGAACGTATGCCCGGAACCATCGGTATGGGCCATACCCGCTGGGCCACCCACGGCGCGCCCTCGGATGTCAATGCCCACCCGCACCTGTCCTTTGACGGAAAAATCGCGGTGGTACATAACGGCATCATCGAAAATTACCTGCCGCTTCGGAAGGCCCTCATGGAAAGGGGCATCGCGTTCCAGTCGGAAACGGACACCGAGGTGGCCTGCAACCTGATTGCGGACTGCTACCGGAAAAACGGCGGCAGCTTTTTAGAGGCGGTCCGGCAGGCCCGCGATATGATCGAGGGCAGCTACGCCCTGGTGGTCATGTGCCGCGATGTGCCGGATACCATCATCGCCATGCGAAAGGACAGTCCCCTGATCTATGGCAAGGGGGACGGATGCGGCTTTGTGGCCTCCGACGTGCCTGCGGTTTTGAAGTACACCAGAGACGTGGTCTACCTCAACGACGGGGAAATGGTCATTATGACCGCCGACGGCGCCAGATTTCTGGACCGGACGGGAGCGCCCCTGGAAAAGAAGCCGGAGCATATCGAGTGGGAGATCTCCGACGCGGAAAAGGGCGGCTACGCGCATTTTATGCTCAAGGAAATCTACGAGCAGCCCTCGGCCTTCTCCAGGACCATCTCGCCCCGTATTCGGGACGGGCGGATCGTGCTGGACGATGTGGCCCTGGACGCGGAATACCTGAAAACGCTCCAGCGGGTCTATGTGGTGGCCTGCGGCAGCGCCTACTATGTGGGCTGCCTGGGGAAATACATCCTGGAGAACCTCTGCCGTATCCCGGTGGAGCCGGTGCTGGCCTCGGAGTTCCGGTACTGCGACCCTCTGTGCGATGAAAACACGCTGGTGCTGATTATCAGCCAGTCCGGAGAGACCGCCGACACCCTGGCGGCGCTGCGGGAGGCCAAGCGGCGCCACGCCAGGACCCTGGCAATCGTCAATGTGGTCGGCTCCTCCATCTCCAAGGAGGCCGACGATGTGATCTACACCTGGGCCGGGCCGGAGATCGCCGTCGCCACCACCAAGGCCTACTCCACACAGCTGGCCATCGTCTACCAGCTCGCCCTGTATATCGCCCAATGCCTGGGGACCGTCTCGGACAGCGAATACGAGCAGATGCTCTCCGCCCTGCAGGCGCTGCCGGAGCAGATTCGCTCCCTGCTCAGCGACGAGATGGTGGAGCGGATACGCGGCTATGCCCAGCGGTTTTTCCGGGCCGAGGACGTGTACTTCATCGGCCGTCATGTGGACAATGCCACCTGTCTGGAGGGCAGTCTGAAGCTCAAGGAGATCGCCTATATCCACTCCGAGGCCTACGCCGC
>CAZBOR010000140.1:1594-4493 GCA_964493585.1 uncultured Oscillospiraceae bacterium | reverse complement strand
GCAAGGCCATCCCCGGCTTTGACGTGATCGACTACGGCCAGGAGGACTATGTGTTCGGCAGCGCGGAGCAGGATGCCCGCCACTGGAACACCTATCTGCTGGAGATATTCGAGACCTACGCGGACGTTCTGGAGCCGCTGTTTGAAAACGGATAGCACACACCGTGCCATGGGGGTATCGCAGGATACCCCCATTTTTCCTGCCTGTACGCACAAACGGCGCATTTTGGCACAATTCGCACATCCCGGAAGCCCGCCGCCAGGGCTGTCATTTCATCCACCTTGCTTACATTTTTTGCGGTCCCGTATTACTTTTTTATACATCTCCTGTAGTAACCGGCAAAAATCGCGAAAACCGGGAGATACCTAAATGACCTGCTCCTACGAAAAAACCGGATATTTTTCTCAATTTTCTATGTAGCCGTTCTAATTATTTCAGAAGTATTAAAATTATTGCAAAAGTGTTAAGCAATAATTGAGCCTTGACGATATTTTGAAATAAGGATATTATAAATTTGTAGGCTGAAAGAGTCCATAGTCTATAATTTTTTTAGGAAGGTGAAACAATGAAAAAAACAAATATGCTCGCCCTGCTGCTGGTCGTGGCTCTGCTTGCCGCGATGCTGGGGGCCTGCGGCAGCACCGGCAGCCAGCAGGACACCAGCGAAGCCTCTGCGTCCTCCGCCGAGACTGTGGAGGAGGCCGCAAGCAGCGCGGAAACCGCCGAACCCGCCGCGGAACCGGAGGCGGAAACGGAAGCCGGGTCAGAAGCAGAGACCGAGGAGACAGCCGAAGCGCTGGATCCCGCTGTCGGCTATGAGCTTCCGCTGTTTGACCCCGATGAAGGCGTGTCCTTCTCCATGTGGGTCTCCTTCTCCGACATCGGCGGAGATTTCATGCCCGATGGCTACGAGAGCAATCTCGCCTATTTGCAGTCCGTGGAGATGACCGGCGTGACCATTGACATGACCCAGGTTTCCACCGACACCAACACCGAAAAGTTCAACATTATGATCGCCTCCGGCGAGTACCCGGACATTATCACCAACGTCACCCAGCTCTGGTCGGACTCCTATGACACGGCGATCGAGGAGGGCATCTTCATCGACCTGACCGACATGATCGAGAACTATATGCCCTATTACAAGAGCTTCTACGATCAGCTTTCCGACAGTGTCAAGCGCGACCTGCACACCGACTCCGGATACATCCCCAAGCTGATCTCCATCAACGCGAATCCCGACGGCGCCACCGAGGGTGCTTTCGTCCGCACCGATCTTCTCGATAAGCTGGGCCTCGATATGCCCACCACCTACGACGATCTCTATGAGGTCCTGGCGGCCTTCAAGAACTCCGGCATGAACGAGGCGCTGATGCTGCCCTCCGGCATTACCCACACCTCCAATGCCCTGTGTTCCGGCTACGGCATCAACGGCGGCTTCGCCACCGAGCCTATGATCTCCGAGCCGTTCTTCGTCCAGGATGGCGAGGTCAAATACGGCATCGTGGAAGAGGGCTACAAGGAGTATATGCAGATGCTTGTGGACTTCTATCAGGCGGGCTATATCAGCGGAGACTTTATGACCAAGAACTCCAACCCCATGGGCTCTGACTACGCGGCCACTGCCGGCAGCGACGACGTCGGCATCTTCATGGGCGAGACCGGCATGATCCCCACCTATTACGGCGTTGCCGAGAGCGACAGCTATGAGATCTATCCTCTGACCACCATCACCAAGACCGAGGGCGAGATCACCCATTTCGGCACCTATAAGTCCGAGATCTCCGGTCGTCTGGCCACCATCGCCATCACCACCAATATCAGCGGCCGCGAGGAGCAGCTGGGCAAATACCTGGACTTCTTCTTCACGGAGGAGGGCGCCAAGCTCTCCGCCATGGGTATTGAGGGCAACGAGGACGGCTCTTACATCATCGACGAGGACGGCAAGCTCCAGTATTCCGACTACTGGTACGAGATCGACATTGCCGACACCTCCAAGTCCACCCTGTTCATCTACTCTGTGATGCCCATGCTGAAGCCGGAGACCCCCTCCACCTACACCATGGACGTGCAGGAGATCTGCGCGGACGTCTGGGACAGCAACACGGACGCCGACTACCGTATGCCCGACTATCTGAGCATGACCGTAGATGAATCCGACAAGTACAACACCTATTACTCCGATGTGCAGACCACCGTACAGGAGAACCTGCTGAAGTTCGTCACCGGCGAACGCTCCATGGACGAATGGGATTCCTTCGTGGACACCCTGTGGGACATCGGCCTCCAGACCTGCATCGACCAGAAGCAGGCCGCCTATGATCGGTATCTGAACCGGTCCGTGTAAGCAATCGCATAGGAAATACGCAGCGCCCAGTTTGCATTGGCGGCTGGGCGCTGCTTTTCCTACCGGTCTTTCATAAAACGCTCATTTTTATGGAAGAACAGCATCAGAAAGGATGATATTACATGAGCGCTCGATATGAAAAGCTCCTGTCCCCCATCGGAGTGGGCAACGTCCTCTTCAAAAACCGCATGATCGCGGCGGCGGCCACGCCTCACTTCATCCAGGGTACGGAGCCATATCCCACGGACAAGTGGATCACCATGCTGGCCAACCGCGCCAAGAGCGGCGCAGCGGCCGTCAACATCAACCATCTGGAGACCGGCTCCGCCCAGGAATCCGACCCGGATTTCCCGCCGGACCACTTCTCCATTATGGATTTCCGCAAAACCTCCACCCAGAACTATCTCTGTCAGGCCATCGACGCCATCCGCTACTATGGCTCCATCGCCCAGTATCCGCTGGGCATGAATATGCTGGATGAAAACGCGGGTCAGGGTACGCCCGGCAAGGCGGCGGCTATGGCCGGCGGCGGACCGGGTGGTCCCGGCGGAC